>JBIKSC010000016.1:0-20662 GCA_044348775.1 Flavobacteriales bacterium
AACTCTCAGGTGGCATTGGCTATCGAAGAGGCTGACCTAGTCTTATTCCTGGTGGACGGCAAGGAAGGAGTCACGGATGGTGACCGACTGATTGCACAGCGCCTTCGAAAATCGAAGCGACCTATAGCGTTGCTGTGTAATAAGGTGGATACTTCGGATAAGGAGATTTGGATGAACGAGTTCTGGGAACTCGGGTTGGGTGATCAGATATGGCCCATCAGTGCCAATAATGGATACGGGACCGGCGATTTGATGGAATTCATCGGTGCAAAAGTTCCTTCCGATGAGGAGTCAGAGGATGCGGATTTGCCGAAAATAGCCATCGTTGGAAAACCGAATGTTGGCAAAAGCTCATTAATCAACGCTCTTTCCGGTAAAGATCGCGCAATTGTGAGCGATGTAGCTGGCACCACGCGTGATGCCATTAATACCGTCTATAAGGCATTTGGTCAAGAGCTTATTCTTATTGATACAGCAGGACTGCGCAAGCGCAAGTTGATTGATAATGATATTGAGTTTTACAGCTCCATTCGAACTATTAAAGCAATCCGCAATAGTGATGTCTGTTTGCTTTTGATTGATGCAACTGAAGGTATTACACGTCAGGATTTATCCATCTTCAAAGAAGTAACCGAAGCTAATAAGGGCGTGGTTATATTGGTCAACAAGTGGGATTTGGTTGAGAAGGACCATAAAACGGTGGATCAATACTCTGCTGAGTTGCGCCAAAAGCTTGCGCCTATGACGGATGTGCCAATCTACTTTACCTCCACGGTTACCAAACAGCGCATTCTTAAAGCTCTCGAAAAGGCTATGGAAGTGGCGCGTAATCGAAAGGTGAAGATACCAACGGCAAAATTGAATGAGGTTATGTTGCCGCTTATTGAAAATTACCCACCACCGATTTACAAAGGCAAGGACGTGAAGATTAAATACGTTACTCAGCTGCCTACGAAGTCCCCGGCCATTGCATTTTTCTGCAACACTCCTCAATATATTAAGGAACCTTACATGCGTTATTTGGAAAATAAATTACGCGAGCATTTTCACTTCGAAGGCATACCTGTTCGACTTTATTTCCGAAAAAAGTAACCTGTTGTTTGGAGTTTTATCGGGTTTTGTGTATTATCTTTGCGCACAACTTGAAAAGCTTCCTCTATGAAAAACCTATTTTTAGCGTTTCTTTTTCTCTTTTCGTCGGTTTTTTTGCGTGCGCAGGAAGACTCGAAATCTCTCGAGCTTGGTTTGAACGTAATCCGACTCACCAATTTTCTGGGCTTGGTTGACGACCCTTCTGAATACGAAGATTGGAACCCTTATATGTTCACAGCGGGATATAATGCCAAGCGATTTCATATGCGTTATGGCTTGGGGTACAAGTCCGTGTATCGTGTTGAAGAGCCTACAGATGCAAATGGGCAGTCTACCTTTGATACAACCTCGAAAGTAATTGATATGCGTTTTGGTATTGGCGGGCAGTTTAATCTTTCGCCAAAATGGACCTTTAAGGTGGGAATCGATTATTTCATTGCAAATCGCTTTGCATCCTATGAAGCGAAATTCAAAGACTCGAACGGCGAGCTCATTGAGAATGTGCGCGAAATGAATTACCGAGAGCGTGGCGTCGCTCCCTTTTTATTCGTTCAGTATGATGTGGCCAGCAGAGTAAGTTTGGGAACGGAATTACTGTGGAGAATGTCGTCGTATACACTGACAGATCGAGATTTGAGTAATGGTAACTCGGCTCAAATCAATAAGGAGTTTGCTGGTGCGAAACGCTTAGTTATGGCGCCTACTGCTTTGTTTGTTCAAGTTCGTTTTTAAATTGGTACTATGAAACAGAAAAGTATCTTCTTTTTGTTCCTGATTGTAGGTTTCGCCTGTGTTTTCGAGGCATGTATGCCGGAGGAGATCGAGCCTCTCTCGCGCGTCCCGGTTCTGCCTGCCGAGCCTTACGACTATGCATCTGCCCCCATGGAGTTACATGGTGGATTCCGCCCTTTCGGTGACTCGATTATAGACAATGACGTTGCAACTTTAGGCAGGGTGCTTTTTTATGATTCACGACTGTCGTTGAATTACCGCGTTTCGTGCGGTAGTTGTCACAGACAGCAATATGCCTTTGGCGACAATCGCTCAACTAGTCTTGGTTTCCGAAATGACCTTACTGAGCGAAATACTCAGCAAATTGTTAATGCTGCACTGCAGAAGGGATTGTTCTGGGATTTAAGAGAAAGAATTCTTGATCATATGGTGCTTCAGCCTATTGCCAATCATATGGAAATGGGCCTTTCTGACACGCGGGAAATGGAGAATAGAATTCGAAGTGCGGCCTATTATGAACCACTGTTTGCGAATGCCTTCGGAAATCCTGAAGTAACCACACATAAAATTGGATTAGCGCTAGCCCAGTTTGTGAAGTCAATTATCTCTGTGAGCACGAAGTACGATTATGGAATAAAGGCGGTCGTTGATGGCGGTCAGCCTGTTGCTCCCCACCTCAAACCCTTTCCCAATTTTACTCCTCTCGAGAATATTGGAAAAGATGCTTTCTTCACAACCTTCTTTTGCTCTCAATGTCACGGAGGACCTAATTTTAATGGTAACTCCGAAGGAAGTACTTCGGATTTAATTCAAGAAGCAAATGTGGGTCTGGATGAGTTTTACTCAGACTCGGGAGTGGAGGGTATACACTCTGCGTTCGGCCAGCCGAGTGATGGCCAACCCAATAATGGCAAGTTCAAAATTCCGTCATTGCGAAATATTGCAGTGACAGGCCCTTACATGCATGATGGACGATTCGAAACACTGGAGGAGGTCGTTGAGTTTTACAACTCGGGTATACAACCCCATCCTCAGCTTGCTGAAGAATTGAGGCAGTCAGGTATCGTAGGTAGTCATCTTGGTCCAGTCATCCCGGATGATCAAGAAATAACCGATGGAAGAATAGTGCCGATTCGCATGCACATGACAGGCGAGGAAAAGGCCGGTATTGTTGCGTTTTTAAGAACGCTTACCGACTACACCATGATTACAGATCCAAAGTTCAGTGATCCGTTTCAGGTCGCGGAGTGAGGGTAGGAAATTAGTTTAGCTTCAAAAGCCAAATGCTTTGTCGCAGGTCGTTGTACCAGGTTTGGCGCACAATCCATTCCTTGTCGTGCTTCATGGTAATCTCGAATCTTTCGAGTGCTTCGGCTAATGAGAGTTTGTTGGCCGCATACATGTCCATTCGGTCTAGATGACTTGTAATGAAATCTGCAATTGCGCTAGGAAGCTTGACTCTCTGAGTGCTCCGATGGAAAACAAATGCTAGTTCAGTGCTTTCAGCATTGCGTGAAATCTCGCGTATGCTTACTCCTTGCCAAATCAAATAGAAGCCTGGTGTTTCAATGGGGTCGGGCAAATTGTTTTTGATAGCATTTACAATCGTCAACGGGTGCACTTTCGGCTTCTGAACTTTGAACGAAAAGAACTTCTGCAGCGGGAGATTAAAACCGTGTCCGTGCATGTAGTTGTATAACGCCTTCTTCAATCCTTCACTATACTGCTCGTGATTGGCTCCTTGAGGATCTTCATGGTATAAGTCGTTGTTCGCAAAGCCTTTGAATTCCGGACCTGTGCGAATTACTCCATACTTCTCGGGGTTCAACCCCACAGGACTATGCGCTGTCATCGCAAACTGATGCCAGTGCGCGCTGTGCAGCAATCCTTGCTCGAAAAGCATGCGCACGATTTCCAAGGAGTCAATGGTTTCCTGGTCGGTTTGTGTGGGGAAGCCATACATCAAATAAGCGTGCACCAAAATACCCGAATCGCGAAACCCTTTGCATACGCGAGCAACCTGATCGATGGTTACTCCTTTTTCCATCAGCTCGAGCAAGCGCGGGCTTGCCACTTCCAATCCGCCTGTGACGGCTATGCATCCCGATGCGGCGAGTAGTTTGCACAAATCGGGCGTAAAGGTTTTTTCGAATCTTATATTTCCCCACCAACTTACTTGCAATCCGCGGCGCAGTATTTCCAACGCCATATCGCGCAATGCAAGGGGTGGAGCTGCTTCATCGACCAAGTGAAAACCGGTTTCGCCGGTTTCGGCAATGAGTTGCTCCATCTTGTCGACCAGCGCCGTTGCAGGCGATTGTTCGAAGCGTGAGATATAGTCGAGAGAGATGTCACAGAAGCTGCACTTCTTCCAATAGCAACCGTGCGCAACGGTTAGCTTGTTCCAGCGACCATCGTTCCACAAGCGGTGCATGGGGTTGGGCATATCGATTACCGACAAGTACTCTTTCAAACGCAATCCCTCATAGGTGGGTGCCGGCAATTTCTTGTGGCTGTAGTCACTACCGATGCGGTTGTTCTTGTAGGTTACTGTATCGTTTTCGCGGATGAAGGTTCGGATGTATTGTGCTGATTTGTCCGCATTACGAAGGTTGTCGAAGAGTGCCATTAAAGGACCCTCGCCATCGTCGAGTGTGATGTAGTCGATGTAGTTGAATACGCGCGGATCGTAGAGGTCGCGCAGTTCGGTATTTGGATAACCGCCGCCCATAGCAGTGGGCACAGTGGGGTGGTGTTGCTTAATCCATTGGGCGCATTTGAGAGCGCCATATAAGTTGCCTCCGAAGGGCACGGTGAATCCAACGAAATCAGGCACCTCGCTGGCAAAATATCGACTCAGTTCACTCAGCAGCAACTCATCGAAGTAGTTGTTGGGGGCCTGCAGTGCTTCTTCGATGGGGTCGAAGCTTACGGCAGTGCGTGCAATGCGTTCGGCATATTTTGAAAAACCGAAGTGCGGACCGACCGTCGCTTGAATGAGGTCGGCTACGTCTTCGAGGTACATCGTGCATTTGTAGCGTGCCTTGTCTTGCACACCGATGTGTCCGAAGAACCACTCCAAATCGTCGATCGTTTTGAATCGATTGCCTTGCGGTAAATAATCGGAGTTCGCTATGCGATAGGCAAACGAGTAGTTTTTGTTCTGCAGAAAATCGATGACTGTATCGATCGTCGCTTCATACGCATCGCGACGGAGTAGCGTGTCGCTCAGGTGTTGCGGCAGGTTGAAGTTTCCCTGTTCAATAGCATCAAACAACAGCTTGAAGCCATCGCGGTTGAACACGCGCAACACCAGATCCAATCCCAAATCGCCTTGTCGGAAAGCGATGCCCTGCTGCTTTAGCAACCCGCACAAATACGCCGTTGCCGGGTAGGGCGTGTTGAGCTGCGTGAGAGGCGGGATGAGTAGGAGTGGGCGCACGGCGGCGAAGATACGAATGGAGGGACGAGGTGCGAAGGGCGATGTGCGAAGGATGGCGGTACTTTCAGCTTTGGAACATGCGCATTGCATGAAAAATTGCGACTTGACCGTACTTAGTACTTTGTAATTCGTACTTCCAACTATGCGCCACTTCTTTCTATTTTCGCTCAAAACATAACTGCCATGCGCTTTTCATTACTCCTCATTTTCACATTGCTCAGTATTCTTTTGAATGCACAAGCTCCCGCCCTTATACCATACCAAGCGGTGGCGCGTGATGCAGCCGGACAGGCGCTGAACAATGCCACCATCAATGCGCGTTTTACGATTCATGACGGCGCTGCGACAGGCGCTGTTGTGTGGCAAGAGTTGCAAACGGTTACTACCAGTGCGCTTGGTTTGTTTACTGTTCAGCTGGGAAGTATCGTTCCACTCACTGGTGTGAACTGGTCCAATGGAACCAAGTTCATGCAAGTGGAAATTGACTTGGGACAAGGCTTTGTGGATATGGGCACGCAGCAGCTATTGAGTGTGCCGTATGCGCTTTTTAGCTCCAACGCCCAACATGCAGAGCATTCAGGTAACGGATATTCTCATGTCTCTCTTACAGGCGATACGCTTTATTTCCAAAATGGAGAGTTTGTGATTATTCCTGGAATTAGTGCAGCCAATGAAACTGATGGAGGCACCACGACAGGTACAACGTTCCATACTTGCGGTGCGCCGAACGTGCACAATCCTGATTTGACCTACGGCAGCATGACCGACCAACAAGGCAACGTGTACAAGACGATTGTGATTGGCACGCAAGAGTGGATGGCTGAGAATCTGAACACGAGTATTTACCGTAATGGCGATGCCATACCAACCAATTTGGATAATGGAACGTGGCAAAACACCACGAGTGGCGCTTGGGCCTATTATAACAACGACGTGAGCTATGCTTGCCCTTACGGCAAGCTCTACAATTGGTATGCGTGTGTAGATGCCAGGCAACTTTGCCCGGTAGGCTGGCACGTGCCCACCAATGCTGAATGGACGGTTTTAACCGACTTTCTCGGTGGTGAAGCTGTTGCAGGTGGTAAAATGAAAACGACGGGCACTATTGAAGCCGCAACGGGTTTGTGGTATTCGCCCAACACAGGCGCCACCAACAGCAGCGGCTTTTCAGGGGCTCCCGGGGGCTTCCGCGACGACTTTGGAGATTACTTCAACTTTGGCTACAAGGGTTACTGGTGGAGTTCTTCCGAGAACGATACCAACAACGCGTGGAACCGCTACCTGAATTACAACAATGACATTGCAAACCGGAACGTCTTCAATAAGCCTTACGGTTTTTCGGTTCGTTGTCTGAGGGATTAGCCTCGGCTTCGCTCGGCTACCGCGCCTCGGCTGCCGGGGATAGAAAAAGAGGTGGCTTGCTAAAGGGTAATGCTTGGCTGAACTTATTTGATTTTTGGGTTTTTGAGAAGTGGGGGTTTGGTGCGCCCCATAAAATTTTTTTGGAAGGTGGCTGACAAATTGTGCGAATTGGCTTCGGATTCGGGCGCAAAAAATAGTTAATCCAACAAAGGTTATTGCAGCAGGTTCTTTCTTAACAAGGGTAGGAGATCATCCATTTGGCTGAAGGCAAAACAGCGTTTTCCAAGGTCTTTCAGGCTGGCCCCGAGATGGTAGAGACGCCTGTTGTCGATAATGATAAATCGGTCGTGGCTACTTCTATGATTGATCAATTTGATTGTCGGATACTGGGCGTTATGTCTTTCCAAATCGTTGAGAATAATTGCTGTTTTACGGGTGTAAATAGTGCACCTTACTCCTATGTTGCGTTTGCTCAATAGCATGAACGTGCGCTCGTCGACGTAGTTGTCGATCATCTCAATGCTGATTTTTGCTTGGCGTATCAAGTCTGAAGCAAAGACATAGGCGTCGAACAATTGGCCTTCGAAAAACACACCCTGCTTAGGCGCTTTCTCGTATTCCAATGCTACTAGAACCGTGTTCAATTTGTTTTCGGTAACAGCTTGCTTTACTTCTATACTCTCTATGCGCGAAATGACCGTGTGAAGTTGGTTTCGTTGTTTTCGCATGGCCACGAAGGCGTTCATGATTTGTATGCTAATCTCTATGGCTAACTCGCTCTTGAGAATAGCCGAAAGCATGGCAACTCCTTGCTCTGTGAAAGCATAGGGCATCACACTGCTGTGTTTAAGGGGGGAGAACCGGTCACATTCTGTGACCAGTAGGGTCATCTCTCGAGGTGTAAGTTGAAATTTGAACTCGGAAGGAAATCGCGCATTGTTGCGTTTCACTGCCTGGTTCAATGCTTTTGTGGTTACTTGATATAGTTCAGCCAGATCACGATCCAACACGATTTGTGTATCACGCAAGGAAAATATACGGTTGGCTGCGGCGATCAATGACACATTTTCCATCCTGCGAATCTTGTGCAATCCAACGGAATAAAAAACACATAAGTTATTCCGTTTATGCCACTTCTAGTGTCGCTGGCTTGATAGCAATCTTGACGATTTTCTAATCCCCACGATTTTAATCGCAGGCCTTGGCACGCTTGCCTACCAATAAAACAATCGCTCTCTCCGTAATTTGTAATTCGTCATTTGTAATTATTAAAACACCGCCTTCGCTATTGCCTTCGTACTCTTCGCCTTACCCATAGTATAATAATGAAGTACCGGCACTCCGGCCTGCATGAGTTCTTTGGATTGCTGAATGCACCATTCAATTCCAATGTTACGAACCTCTTCTTCTGACTTTGCTTTTTCTACCATTTGCACCAATTCATCGGGCATATTGATGTGGAAGTGATGAGGTATGACACTCAACTGTGCGCGACTTGCCAGAGGTTTAAGCCCCGGTATGATTGGTACGTTAATGCCGATTGCCTTGCAGTCGTCCACGAATTTGAAGAACGCCTGGTTGTCGTAGAACATTTGTGTCACGATGTACTCAGCTCCTGCATCCACTTTGGCTTTCAAAAAACGCAAGTCGGAATTCATGTTGGGCGCTTCGAAGTGTTTTTCGGGATATCCTGCAACTCCGATACAGAAGTTGGTTTGTTGTACGTCTTTTAAATCAGCATCAATGTATTTGCCGCTATTCATGCTAACTACTTGTTCAACGAGATCAACGGCGAAAGCATGGCCATCGGGTTCCGGCTTGAATCGGCCTTCACTTTTGATAGGGTCGCCACGAAGTACCAGCACGTTGTCGAGCCCTACAAAATTCAGATCAATGAGTGCATCTTCTGTGTCTTGCTTGCTGAATCCACCGCAAATGATGTGTGGCACAGTGTCGACTTTGTATCGGTTGCTGATTGCTGCGCAGATGCCCACTGTACCGGGGCGCTTGCGTACTACACGTTTTTCGAGTAGGCCATTGCCAGCGTCTTTGAAAACGTATTCTTCGCGATGATAAGTCACATCAACGAATGCAGGTGAGAACTCCATTAACTCATCCATTGTTTCAAACAGAGAATTAATGTTCTGGCCTTTCAATGGAGGAAGGATTTCTAAAGAGAAAAGCGTTGATTTAGCTTTTGAAATATGTTCGATAACTTTCATGGTCGTGGTATTAGATGAGAACAGGACTGAGCCATTTTTCGGCCTCTGCTTGTGGGATTCCTTTTCTTGAAGCGTAATCCGTTACTTGTTCGTTGGTTATTTTTTGGATGCCGAAGTATTTCGATTCGGGGTGTGCGAAGTAATAGCCGCTAACTGCTGCAGTGGGGTACATCGCCATGGATTCGGTGAGAGAAAGACCAATGGTCTTTTCAACTTCCAGTAGTTCCCATATTGTTTGCTTCTCTAAGTGATCAGGACATGCCGGGTAGCCGGGAGCGGGGCGAATACCGCGATACGATTCGGCGATGAGTTGATCATTGCTCAGCGATTCATCAGAGGCATAGCCCCAAATGTTCTTCCGTACTTTTTCATGCATGTATTCTGCAAGAGCTTCTGCGAATCTATCTGCAAGCGCTTTTACAAGTATGGCGTTATAGTCATCATGATTCTGTTCGTATATCTTCACCAACTCGTCAACGCCATAGCCGGCACATACAGCGAAACAACCCACGAAATCTTTTTTGCCTGAATCTTTGGGAGCAATGAAATCGGCCAATGCATAGTTCGGCAGCCCTACGGTTTTTTTGGTTTGTTGACGGAGGGTGTGGAAGGAGGTGCCTTGCGACAATATAATATCATCTCCCTCGCTATTCGCCTCAAAAACTCCCACCACAGCACGTGCTTGAATAGATCTTTCGCGTATGATTTCTTCAAGCATCTTTTGTGCGTCTTCGTATAACTGACGAGCTTGTTCACCAACTACTTCGTCATCCAGGATTTGTGGGAATCTCCCCGCGAGTTCCCATGATTGGAAGAATGGCATCCAGTCTATGTAGGGAACGAGTTCACTGAGTTCAATATGAGAAAAGACATGTACGCCAGGCATTAATGGTGCATGAATCGTGGTGTCGTCGAAAGCTAGTTGTGCGTGATTCTCTCTAGCCTCTGTTAAGGAGAGCAATGCCCGATTTTCATTTTGTGCTGCATAGTTTTCGCGCACTTTTGAATACTCACTTCGGAGGTTTGCAACATATTCTTTTTGCTGATCCTTGCTGAGCAGGCTGCTTACTACGGTGACTGCTCGGCTGGCATCGAGCACATGCACAACAGGATGATTGTAGTGAGGTTCGATTTTAACGGCTGTATGCACGCGCGAAGTAGTAGCCCCGCCGATAAGCAGTGGCATTGACATCTTTCTGCGCTGCATTTCTTTCGCTACGTGAATCATTTCATCGAGCGACGGTGTTATAAGACCGGAAAGACCAATTACATCCACATTCTCTTTAATGGCTGCTTCAAGTATTTTATCTGCAGGTACCATTACGCCGAGATCAATGATTTCATAGTTGTTGCAGGCGAGCACAACGCTTACAATGTTTTTTCCGATATCATGAACATCACCTTTAACGGTTGCCATGAGAATTTTACCTGCATTGCTCGATGCTGTTCCCCCGGCTGCGCGTAATTCGTCTTTTTCCGCTTGAAGGTAAGGTTCCAAATAGGCCACAGCCTTCTTCATGACACGAGCACTTTTCACTACCTGCGGAAGAAACATTTTGCCCGAGCCGAACAAATCACCGACGATGCTCATTCCTGCCATGAGCGGGCCTTCGATAACATGCAGAGGTCTGCCATATTTCTGACGAGCCTCTTCGGTGTCTTCGTCTATGAAGTCAATGATGCCTTTAATGAGCGCATGTGACAGGCGATCTTCCAGGGAAGCGTTACGCCACTCTAAGTCTTGCTTCGATTCTTTCTTCGCCGACTCTTTGTTTTTGTCAGCGTAGTCAAGCAATCGCTCTGTAGCATCCTCGCGTCTGTTGAGTACAACGTCTTCTACAAGTGCAAGCAAATCTGCAGGGATTTCGTCATACACTTCCAGTTGGCTTGGGTTTACAATACCCATGTCTAGGCCATGTTGAATGCCGTGATAGAGGAAAACGGAATGAATGGCTTCGCGCACACGGTTGTTTCCGCGGAAAGAGAAGGAGACATTTGAAACTCCTCCGCTTACCAGAGCACCGGGTAGATTTTGTTTGATCCACTGTGTCGCCTGAAAGAAGTGAACTGCATTGTTGCGGTGTTCTTCCATGCCTGTGCCAACGGGAAAAATATTGGGGTCGAAAATGATATCGGTGGGCGTGAACTTTACCTGGTCCACAAGCAGACGATATGCTCTGTTGCAAATCTCGATGCGGCGTTCGAGTGTGTCGGCCTGACCGTTTTCATCAAACGCCATGACGACTACTGCTGCTCCGTATCGCTTGATTTTCTTCGCTTTCGAAATGAAGTCTTCTTCTCCTTCTTTGAGTGAAATCGAATTCACGACGCCTTTTCCTTGAATGCACTTCAGTCCGGCTTCAATGATTTCCCACTTGCTAGAGTCGATCATCACCGGTATGCGTGCAATATCGGGTTCGCTGGCAATGAGGTGAAGAAAGCGTGTCATGGCGTGCCCGCCATCAATAAGACCCTCATCCATATTGATGTCCAGGATCTGAGCTCCTCCTTCTACTTGCTCTTTTGCGACAGCTAGAGCTGCATCGAATTGATCGGTCTTGATGAGTTCCAGGAATTTCTTGGAGCCTGTCACATTGCATCTCTCGCCAACATTGATGAAATTGGATTCTGAAGTGGCCAGCAGTGGTTCCAGTCCTGATAAACGAATCTTATACTTGAGTGTTTCGGGTTTCATGGATGTGGCTTCTTCAAGCGTTAATAGCGGTTTTGCGTGGTTGGTAATGGCTCGCGATGTTCGATATGCTTCGAATGTGATCGGGAGTAGTTCCGCAACAACCGCCGAGAATGTTTACAATTCCTTTTTCGCAATATGACTTCACGAGCGCTGCCATCTGATCGGGAGTTTGATCATAGTGCCCCATGGCATTAGGTAGCCCCGCGTTGGGGTATGCGCTCACGCAACAATCGGCGTGCTTGCTGAGCACCTGTACATATTGTTCGAGTTGTTCAGCACCGAGCGCGCAATTGAAGCCAATGCTGAATAGCGGCGCGTGCGACATAGAAACGAAGAACGCCTCGGATGTTTGTCCGCTCAATGTGCGTCCGCTTGCGTCGGTAATGGTGCCGCTTATCATAAGCGGTACATCGACACCGCGTTCCTCGCATATTTCCATGGCAGCGTAGAGTGCTGCTTTTGCATTTAACGTGTCGAAGATTGTTTCAATCAATAGGGCGTCAACTCCTCCGTCGAGCAGGCCTTTGATTTGTTCGCTATAGGCTTCCACAAGTTGATCGTAGGTAATAGCACGGAACCCCGGGTCATTAACGTCAGGCGAAAGGGATGCGGTACGATTAGTTGGCCCCACTGCACCTGCTATGAACTTGCGCGTTGCGTTCGGATTTTCTTTTTGATATCTGTCAACGGCTTTGCGAGCGCATGCAGCCGCTGCCACATTCAATTCGTAGGCGAGCTCTTCCATGTGATAATCGGCCAGAGAGATTCGCTGAGCATTGAATGTGTTGGTTTCGATTATATCTGCTCCTGCCTGGAGATATTGGTAGTGGATTTCTTCAATTATGTCGGGTCGTGTGATGCAAAGAAGATCGTTGTTCCCTTTCAAATCACTCTGGTGATGTGCGAATCGATTTCCTCGGAAGTCGCTTTCTTCGAGTTTGTATCGTTGAATCATGGTGCCCATGGCGCCATCGAGAATAATGATTTTCTGTTGAGACAGTTCCTGTAAAGTCATAGCTATGGTACTAATGCTTTACTAAGAAGGATAAGGGAGAGGTGCACGAACGCTGTGCTGCCTCATCTTTCCCTCATGTGAGGGGAGGAGTTGGCACCCAACTCGTATTGGGTTGCCAGGACATCACAGGGCCTTTTCCCTCCGTCCTTCTTGATAAAGCTGCGCGAATATACGAGTGAACGCAATGGAACAAATTAAAACAACGATTAAACCCTCAAAATACTTTTTTGTCTAACTTTTTGTCGTATTTATACCACGTCTAAACCGCGACTAATTGTTACGAACGATCAATATGATGTCACCTTTTGTGAAGGGGATTCTCTGGCTGTTGTTGGCCACGAGTGCTTCGTATTCTGCATTACTAATTCATGGAAATAATGCCCCTGCCGTCAATGCATCAGACTCTAATTTATCGAGGAATGGTCGCGTATGTAATAGCGCAGCGATGTATTTTCCTTTCAGGGTTTGTTTGGATGGTGATAGTATTCGTTCGGGCTGTATTTATGGATTGAATGTACATCTTGATAATATTGGAACAGAGTGCAGTCTTAGTGGTGTTGTGGAGAAGGGTGATTATTTCGAGGGTTATGTTGTCAACCCAACAGATTCTGAACGCTGGCTAGTCATTAATGCTCCTTATCATGCGAATTGGTCAGTTCATATTTCAGGCGCATCTAGCCCTATTCATCAAGTAAATTACGGAGTAATCGGGGTTCTTGTTCCTCCGGGATGCCAAGCTCTGTTGTCTTGTGAGTTCAAATCAGAGCGTTTTGTCGAACTAGTGACGGTGTTGTTTATTGGTTTGTTTTCCTTGACACTCTTGATCATTAGCGGTCGTTCTAAAAAGTGAATCATTCGGGACTCCAGTCTTTCTTTTTTGCACGTGAATTTTAAAATGAGCTCATGTGTTCTATTTTTGGCCCACAATCTATAACACCATGCCGTATTTATTTACTTCAGAATCGGTTTCAGAGGGACATCCTGACAAAGTTGCCGATCAAATTTCAGATGCCTTAATCGATAACTTTTTAGCTCAAGATCCATCTTCGAAAGTTGCTTGCGAAACGCTTGTTACTACCGGCCAGGTTGTGCTTGCGGGTGAAGTGAAATCGAATGCATACCTTGATGTGCAGGACATTGCACGTGAAGTTATTCGTCAAATCGGATACACCAAAAGTGAGTATATGTTCGAAGCTAATTCCTGTGGTATTCTCTCGGCCATTCACGAGCAGTCACCGGATATCAACCAAGGAGTAGAACGCAAGAAGCCTGAGGAGCAAGGCGCAGGTGACCAAGGTATGATGTTCGGATACGCTTCTCGCGAGACCGACAATTACATGCCACTTCCTCTTGAACTAGCTCATACACTGTTGCGCGAATTGTCGTCTGTTCGTCGTGAGTTTCAAGCGGGCAAGGGCAAGGTGATGCCGTATTTGCGTCCGGACGCAAAGAGCCAGGTAACCATCGAATACGATGATAACAATAAGCCTGTACGCATCGATTCGATCGTGATTTCTACTCAACATGACGATTTCGATAAGGATGGCGCCATGTTGAAGAAGATTCGTGAGGATGTGATTAACATTCTTATACCTCGAGTTAAAAAGAAACTTCCTAAGCGTGTTCAGGCTTTGTTCAACGACAAGATCAATTATCACATCAATCCAACCGGTAAGTTTGTAATCGGTGGTCCTCATGGTGATACCGGTTTGACAGGTCGCAAAATCATTGTCGATACGTACGGCGGAAAAGGTGCACACGGTGGTGGTGCATTTAGCGGAAAGGACCCATCGAAAGTGGATCGATCTGCTGCCTATGCAACACGCCACATAGCAAAGCACCTCGTTGCTGCAGGAGTTTGCGACGAAGCATTAGTGCAGGTAGCTTATGCGATTGGTGTTGCTGAGCCGGTTGGATTATACGTGAATACGTATGGCACGGCAAAGGTTAAAATGACGGATGGTGAGATCGCTCGCATCATTCGTGGAATGGATGAGTTCAACATGCGTCCTTACTCAATCGAGAAGCGCTTCAAACTTAGAACACCGATCTACTTGGAAACGGCTTCTTACGGTCACATGGGCCGCGAGTCGCAGGTCGTTACGAAAGTGTTCAATAAGGGAAAGAAAAACGAAATAAAGGTCAAAGTGAAGTTGTTCCCTTGGGAAGAGTTGAATGCGATTGATTCTGTCAAGAAGAAATTCAAATTGAAATAGTCTTTCAAGAAAACGCCCTCGGATGAGGGCGTTTTTTTTGCAATCATGATTGGCTCATGCGGCAGTATTTTCGTGGCTGATGAAAGGTGTGTTGCTTTTATTAGCAGGTGTGCTGTTTGCGTTCGTTGTGCGTTCGCAGGTGTGCGACTCGATCGTGCATGGAGAGGTTCCGGCATATGCCGGCGCTTTGTTGCGAAGCGCATCAACGAATAGTTCTACAGTCCATGGCACACATCACTACAACTGGGAGTTTTTAGGGCCGAAGGGAATGCCCTTGGAGGATGATGCTTCAGGTACAGGCGTGCCAGCTTACGCCCGTGGCAGAGGCGCAGGAACGGGTCGGATAAATTACTTGTATGCTCACCGCACAGACTCCAAGAAGCTCTGGGCTTGCTCACCAACCGGTGGGCTTTGGTATACCGTAAATGAAGGTGAAAATTGGTTAGAGGGAGGAACGGATGCACTTCCTGTATCGGGCGTTTCCAGTGTTGCCGTGAATGAAAAGAAACCGAAGCAATGGGTGCTTGCAACCGGCGATGGCGATGATCAATTTGTCGCAACAAATGGACTTTGGTTAACGAAAAACAAAGGGCGCACTTATACCTGTATCAATGGTGACGATCCTTCAACGGCATTGCCCTTTCATTTGCTGGACTCACCCACCTTCATTGGTGAGGTGGTTTGCAATCCTTCCGATTTCAATACGCAAGTGGTAGCCAGTTCGCGTGGCCTTTGGGTGTGCGAAGATGTGAGCCGCAAGGCAAGTGATTATGGGCCGCTTGGCTGGCTTTTTGGTCGCACCAAATCTGTTCCCCAATGGAAACGAGTAGCACAAGGTGTTTTCTACGATATTGAATGGATTCATGTCAATGGAGTGGGAAGGACCGTAGTAGCAGGAGGCGATCAGCTGTGGGTGAGTAATGATGCCGGAGTAAATTGGGAGCAACATGAACTACCTGATTTGAGTGCCATTGAAAAGTATCCTTTTCGTCGTATCGTGCTGAATTATACCAATCATTTACCCGGTTTTGTCTATGTCCTCTTTACCTGCAGTGAGCGTGCAACCCAGAGTAAAAGTGGTCCAGCTCAATTGTATATGTATGATCTGAATGCACGCCAATGGGAGTTTGTTCGCTCGATGGATGGTGACGCGCAGAACGTTATTCCTACGCGCGCTCGTGCTTTTGAAGTTGATTTGTTATCACAGTGGATGGCATGCGCTAATGTGCAGCCGGTCATGATAAGTAACGATGCCGGAAGAACGTTTTACAAGACGGAAAGGAATCAGATGCATGACGATGTGCATCATCTTCTGCAATCGCCTGTCAACGGGCGAATGTGGGCAGCACACGATGGTGGAGTAAGTTGGTGTGAGAAGGATGACGAAATGCATTGGGAACCTCGATGCGAGGGAATTGGTGCTGCCAATGTTTTCGGTATTGCTACTTCACAATCGAAAGATGTTCGACTGGCATTTGGTGGTTACGATGTGGGAGGGAATTATTTTAAAAATGGAACTTGGCGACATGTTTCTTGGGGCGATGGATTTGAATGTGCCATTAGCAGTGCCGATCGAAATGTAGTGTTGACTACCTCGCAAAATGGGGCCATTACAGCAACTTACGATGGCCAGAATTTTAGTCAAACTCTTCAGCCCAATGCCAAAACTGAATGGCATAGTTGGATTCGATTGCACCCAACCCAACATCAAAGGTTGTATTGTGCCGGTGAGCGGTTACGCCAATCAAAGGATCTTGGACAAACTTGGGAAACATTATTCGATTGTGCCACCAGGGATTCCTCGCTTCAGAACGCCTATCGTTTTTTCATCTCGCCTTGGTTTCCTCAAACGATGTATGTGTATGCCTTGAATAAGGGCTCAATGATTCAACCTCAAATTTGGGTGACGCACAACTTGCTGGAGGAGAAAACTGCTGAAGTGCTGTGGCAGAAAGTTCCGTATGTGCCTCAAGAGGGTTGGATATCGGGCGTCGAGGTTGACCCTGCGGATAGTACCCGATTTTGGGTGCTCTATCAGCGAAGAGAAATCAATGGTAAGCTTTGGTATTTCGACGGAAAACGCTACACGGATGTTACCGGTGATTGGAATGATGCGCTTTGTGAGTCCATGGTACTCCAGCATGGGGATTACCCTCGGTTGTATGTCGGTTCTGATCGGGGTGTTTTTACAGCCGAAGCAAAGGATTTGCAATGGCATCGCATGTCGGGCTTACCCGGTGTTGGCGTGAAGTCTTTGGCTATTAACTACGCGACTCGTAAGTTGATTGCAGGCACTTTCGGTCGTGGACTGTGGCAAGTCGATTTGATTCAGCCTTAGGTTATTTGGTATACTTCAACCACATATCTTGAATGCCGGGCACGGAAAAGGACTGCAGGTTGTTCAAACCTGACTCATCCATTAGCGTTAGCTGATCTTGATGCACGGCCCAAAGCACTTGCTGAAGATCATCATAAACTAACCTCTGTGGAATAACACCGCTATTTACCACATAGCTATCCAGCAGGTTTGTGTAACGGGCCAATCCATTGTTGTGAACCACATAGAAATCATTGCCATTGCCATTACAAATCGATAGAACGGGCGATGACTCATAGAAATTGAATACCTCGTTGAATGACGATGTGTTAAGGTTAAGCCATACGAAATAGGCTGAGTTGTTTTGATTACCAATAAGCAAGGCACGATTGCTTTGTGAATCCAAATCAATCAAGCCTTTTAATTCCCAATTGAAAGGAATACTTGTTTCGATGATGCCATTGTCGCTTCGTATGACGTTGATGAAATTGTTTGTTATCCCCTCAGTCGTTGCCAGAATGTAGGAGGAGTGAGCTCCAATGTTGCGCACAGGAATATTGCCTATGGTCGAGAACAATTGTGTTCCATTGATCGTTGTTCTCCAAATTTTCCCTGCCTGTGTACCCCAAAAAAAACAGTGGTGAATCTTATCATGAAAGAACGCTGTGATTGTTTCGTTGGATGGTGGAAACGCGGTGTTAAGCAACTGAAAATCGGGGAAGGAATAACTGGTCATCGAGGATGCTTCATTTCCTGATATCACCATCTGTTGCGTTCGTGAGTCGATTCCACCAAAAGTATACGTTTGCGGAAAATTTATACACGGCAAAAGATTGTTGTTACTGTCAAGTGTATCGATGTAAGTTATTTCGTTGTTGTTTCGAATAATGAATACACGCTCAAGTAATCGCGGAGCTTCTATGAGTTGAACTTCACGAAATGCAATCGACTCATTCTCTCCATCGCTTGCGGTTATTTTGATGTAGTAAACACCACTTGTCAAATACAAGTCGTCATGAGCAATGCTGTAGTTTAAGTCGAATACGCTGCCGGCAGGGAGAAACTCTTTTGTTTCCAGAAAACGTATATTCTGTGCATTCGTCAATTCGAGTGTCACGGATTCAATTTTCCGGTCGTCCTCTATGGCTGCTTCAACGGAAATGGAATTCTGGTAGTAGAAAATGGCACCGGCTGAGGGGCTGTCAATTTGGATGTTTGGTGGTTGACGGTCTTCGTCGCGCTTGCGGCATGCCTGCAATATCAAGAAGACGGACACCAGTAGCCAGACGCAATTGGACTTTTTGAATAATACGTAAAAATGTCCGTGGAGTGAATACATGGTTGAAAAGTAGTTTGAAACTGCGTCGAAACTGCCCGGTTTTACTTCAAATTTATTGAAGGTCAAAGCCTAACAAATGTCAACAGAGTTTAGTTGGTAGATAAGTGTCCGTTGTTCAGAACAATCCGCGCCGAAAGGGCAGATGTGAGTGCATCTTTGACGTCCGTTTTTTAATCACCACACACCACAGCTATGAACGAGCAAGATAACCGTCAGAAAAGGAGAGAGCGCCTTCAGGGCGTTCGTGATGCCATGAACCAGGCCATGGGCGTAGAGATGGGGAAACTCCCGCCTCAAGCTGTCGACTTGGAAGAGGCGGTGCTAGGTGCTATGATGCTGGAGCAAGGTGCAGTGAATTCTGTGATTGATATTCTTAAGCCAAGCAGTTTTTACAAAGATGCTAATTCTCGAATTTTTGATGCTGTTCGTACCTTGTTCGAGAAGGGCGAGCCTATCGATATTTTGACAGTTACTCAGATGCTCCGCAAAATGGGGCAGCTGGAAGTAATAGGAGGGCCGCTCTATATTTCCCAGCTTACCAATCGAGTTGCATCAACTGCTAATATCGAGACACACGCGCGCATCATTGCTCAGAAGTTTATCCAGCGCGAATTGATTCGTATTTCCAATGAGATTATCAAAGACTCCTACGATGAAACGAGTGACGTTTTCGATTTGCTTGATCGCGCTGAGAATAATTTGTTTCAGGTAGCTGAGGGTAACATTCGTAAGAACTATGATAAGATGAGTTCACTCATCAAGACCGCACTTGATCAAATTGAGAACGCACGCAAGAATACGTCCGGTGTGAGTGGCGTTCCTTCCGGATTTACAGAGCTTGACCGTGTTACCAGCGGTTGGCAGCGCTCCGATATGATTGTTGTCGCTGCTCGCCCAGGTATGGGTAAAACAGCTTTCGTATTGTCGATGGCACGCAACATGGCGGTGGAATTCAATATACCGGTGGCAATCTTTTCACTTGAAATGAGCAGCGTTCAGCTTGTGCAACGTTTGATAGCGAGTGAAACGGAAATTGATAGCGAAAAGCTTCGCAAGGGAAGCCTGCAAGACCATGAATTTCATCAGTTGCACCAGCGCATTTCACGCATTGCGGAAGCTCCGATTTTCATAGATGATACTCCGGGTCTTTCTGTGTTTGAATTACGTGCAAAATGCCGCCGACTGAAAGCACAGCATGGTATACAAATGATCATCATCGACTATTTGCAGTTGATGACGGCAGGTGGGGAATCGAAGACCGGAAATCGTGAACAGGAGATTTCGAATATCTCGCGAAGCATCAAGGGTATTGCGAAGGAATTGGATGTTCCGGTAATTGCCCTGTCGCAGTTATCGCGTCAGGTTGAAACACGTGGAGGAGACAAGAAGCCGCTGCTATCTGACCTTCGTGAATCGGGCGCTATTGAACAAGATGCCGATATCGTAGCATTCATCTACCGTCCGGAATACTATCAGATTGATGTGGATGCCGAGGGAAACCCAACGGCAGGTACCGGAACCATTATTGTTGCTAAACACAGAAATGGTGCATTGGCTGAAGTGCGATTGCGCTTCATTGGACGCTTGGCGAAATTTGCCAACTTGGAAGGATACGATTACGACAACCCACAGTACGGTGAATCAACCATGAAGGCGAATACATCTTTCTCATCCGGACAATCACAGTCAGGCGGCCATACGACCATCACGGTTTCATCTAAGCTCAACACCATGGAGGATGACGATGAGCCTTTCGGATATGGTGGAGAACCCGCACCTTTCTGAGGTGACAGTGCAATTGGTTTGGCGTATGTTTGGGATTCAAATTTCCCCATGAAATCAATCAGCACGATACTTGTTTTTTTCGCCATTTCGCGACTCCTTGCCCAATCATTAACTCCGTCAGATATTGTTCTTGAAACCTTCTACACCGGGGCCAATGTTCCGGTTGGAATCTATCATTGCGGTGATCATCGTTTGTTTATTCTCGAGCAGAATCAGGCGGATATTGAAATCATTGATACTACAGGTCAGTACATCGGGAAGTTCATCGATTTGTCTTCGGTTGCATCTACCGGTGGTGAGCGAGGTCTATTAGGATTGGCGTTTCATCCGAACTATGACTCTAATGGTTTCTTTTTTGTGAACTACACCAACACTTCCGGCAATACAGTAATTGCGCGGTATTCCGTTGGCTCCGATGTTAATGTTGCCGACCCTTCTTCTGCGT
>JBIKSC010000156.1:0-6162 GCA_044348775.1 Flavobacteriales bacterium
ATCATTGTTACTCACGACAAGCGATTGAAAGATCGTTTCCAAAAACAAATCACGCTATGAACCTGCTGAAAATTTCGTGGAGCAACATCAAGCATAAACCACTCAATACGCTGTTGAGCATTGTGCTGCTTTCATTCGGTATTGGCATCATCTCGATGATGCTGTTGCTGAAAACGCAGATCAGCGAAAAGTTTGATCGCAACATCAAAGACATCGATTTTGTATTGGCGGCAAAGGGTAGTCCCTTGCAAAGCATGCTGGCCAACATCTATCATGTGGATGTGCCAACGGGAAACATCAAAGTCTCCGAGGCACGCCGCATCATCAAGAATCCGATGGTAGCAGAAGCGATACCTCTTGCATATGGCGATAATTTCGAGAAGTTTCGCATTGTAGGAACCAATGAAAAATATCCGAATCATTACGGATGCACGGTCGCTGAAGGCAACCTGTTTGCTTCCCCGTTTGAAGTAACGATTGGTTCAAGTGTAGCGCATGAAACCGGACTCAAGCTGGGTAGCACATTCACAAGTATGCACGGCTACGATAATGCGGCTGATGACGCGGACGCGCATCACCACCAGCTTTTCACGGTAGTGGGAATTTTCGCACGAAGCAATTCTGTTATTGACAACCTGATTTTGACACCGGTAGAAACCACCTGGATGGTGCATGAGCATCCGGAGGAAGCCGCAACAGCCGACAGCACCTTGGTTGACTCCACACATGTTGAGCCCGAACGCGAAATGACCGCTTACCTGATCAAGAAAAGAAACAAGGGTGCTTTCGGTATGCTCTCCAAACAAACGGAAGACACAACCATGCAACTCGCCAATGTGGCCGTTGAAAACAGCCGCCTCATGAACAACTTCGGGCTCGGCTTGAGCACCATTACCGCTATAGCCGTTGTCATCATGGTCATTTCATTCATCAGCATTTTCATTTCACTCTTCAACTCCATGCGCGAGCGGCGCTACGAGCTTGCTCTTATGCGCACCATGGGCGGGACAAGAGCTACGCTTTTCACATTGATCATTCAGGAGGGCTTGTTGCTGGTTTCACTTGGCTATGCTATTGGTCTTTTGTTGAGTCGGGCAGGACTGCTTGTGCTGAGCCACTTCATGAAGGAAAGTTTCCACTATGGTTTGGATAATTTGGCCATCAGTGCACAAGAACTGGCCTTACTCGGTCTAACTTTGCTTGTAGGTTTGCTTGCCTCTGTGCTTCCTGCATGGCAAGCGCTTAAAATTGATATCTCTAAAACGCTGACGAATGCTTAAGAAGATTGTATTTGTAATTCTCGGTATAGCCATAGCCGCCGGCACATACGGATTCATCCGCGTGAAAAACGAGCCCCAAATCGCTGTAAAAGCTAAGACTATGATTGAGTGGACTCCCGGCCAATCTCTTTCTGTAGTGCCGCACTTTTTGAATTCCGGTATTGTGGAGCTCACCTGGCAAACCCTCACAGACGTGACATTCAAAGAGATGTATGTGCAAGACATCGACTCTTACTACTGGAAGCCAACCTTTGGTGCAAGTGTAAAAGCAATGGAAGGAAAAGAGGTGTTCATTACAGGCTATGTCATACCGGTTGATTATGATGAAAATTTCTATGTGGTATCGCGCTATCCCTATGCTAACTGCTACTTCTGCGGAGGTGGAGGACCCGAGTCCGTAGTTGATCTCCGATTTGCAGGAAAAAACCGAACGTATAAAACGGACGAGCGCCTGACTTTCAGGGGGAAGCTCAAACTCAATGCTGCCGATATTTATCAAATGAACTATATCTTGGAAGGCGCGACAGAGTATAAACCATAATTGTTATCTTCGCCGGGTATTAATTACCTAACCTAATGTGTTCTTTCGTTCGCCATTCCACTCTGGCGATTCTTCTCATATTCTGCTTTTTGCATGCGCGGTCGCAAACTAATCGTTGTGATTCGATTCAATGGAACTTTGATGTGAATCAGTTTGCCATTGATGGAGACAATCTCATGGCCGACTTTGCAGAAAAGGGCTGGACAGAGGAGTTCTTTCAAACAAATGAAATTGATGTGACGATTTATGGCGCTACGGATTGCCCGGGCTCCTATGCGTACAATTCGAAGTTGGCCGGTAACAGGGCCTTGTATCTGCGCAACTACTTTGAAGTCTCTGCTTTCCCCAAGCTCACCATTGCCAACTCATATGCGATTCCTGAAAGAAATTGTGTAAAGCCAGGGCAAGGTTACAACCGTGCCGATAGGGTAACCGCTCTAAAGGTTTGTTGGGCGGGAGAAAACGCAACTGTGGTTGCCCAAAACAACAAGCAAGAAGTAAAAGCAGTGCTTGCAAAAGAGAAAACAGACGAGGCTGCCAGCGAGGTTGTTGTGCGACAAACAAACACAAACGAAGTAAAAGAAACAACTGCTGAAAACATCGTAAACGAAGCGAACAGCAATAATGGAACAAACACGGTGGTTGACGCAGTTGCGGAAGTGAAAACAACCGTCACACAAGCCGTTGAAGAAGAAGTTAGAGCCGCGACAAGTGATTCATTGCAAACCCAACAAGCAGTGATAGACGCAACGTTGGAAGTGAAAACCACCGATACACAAGCCGGTGAAGAAGAAGTGAAAATCACGGCAAGCGACTCATTGCAAACGCAGCAAATTGAGATTGCAGAAACAATTGCGGTGATTGACTCGCCGACCGACTCTGCCAGCATTGCCGTAAACGAAAGGGCCATTGAAGTAGTGGAAGAAAGTGCGAGAGTCGACTCTATCAATGTATTGGCATTGGATAGCACATACACACTTCCCGTAAAGCCGAAAAAAGTATTCGATGAGGAATCAATGCCGGAGCTGAACAAGGGAGACGAAGTCATCATGGATGGACTCAGCTTTTATCCGGGAAGTCACCGCACAGTGCCCGAAGCAAAGCCCATTTTGAAAAAGCTGCTTCAAGCCCTCAAAGAGAACCCAACGCTCATGATTGAAATTCAAGGCCACGTTTGTTGCGCTTCGAAACCCAATGAGGACGGGCTCGACGATGAAACCGGCGACTTCAAGCTATCATGGAACCGTGCACAATACGTGCGCGACTATCTTATCCAAAATGGTATTGCTGAAAACCGTATTTCGTATCGAGGATTTGCCATGACGCGTCCATTGGTCTACCCTGAAAAAACCATTCAAGACCAAATCAAAAACCGCCGGGTAGAAATTCTCGTCACAGCAGAATAACACTTAAGTTCTAGGGACGAGGTACCGAAACGCCACACCTTCGACAACACCATGACCTTCCGGTACCTCGGACCTACTACCTCGTACTTTGTAATTCGTGCTTATTTCGCAGTACTTTCGCGACCGTTAATTCAAACAACAATGGCAACAACAACCGCAGACATCTCAAACGGATTGTGCTTTCGTATGGATAGC
This sequence comes from Flavobacteriales bacterium, assembly GCA_044348775.1. Taxonomy (GTDB): domain Bacteria; phylum Bacteroidota; class Bacteroidia; order Flavobacteriales_D; family Sanyastnellaceae; genus JAIBBG01. The sequence goes on from JBIKSC010000156.1 coordinate 3,423, forward strand.
CACATCTGGCGTGTAATGGAATTTTTGCACGTAAAACCAGGAAAAGGTCCGGCCTTCGTTCGTACCAAAATCAAAAACCTCAACAACGGCAAAATCGTCGACAAAACCTTCAACAGTGGCGTTGCTATTGATGTTGTTCGAATTGAAACGCGTGAGTATCAGTTCTTGTACAAAGACGATAACTACAACTTCATGAACCTCGAGGATTTCGAGCAAATCTCAATTCCCGAAGTCATGATCAACGCACCGCAATTCCTCAAAGAAGGCATGAAGTGCATCGTTCTTTTCAATACAGAAGACGAGCAAGCAATGAGCTGCGACTTGCCTCAATACGTGGAATACAACATCACCTACACCGAACCGGGTGTGCGCGGAGATACAGCAACGAATGCCACGAAGCCTGCAACGCTTGATATCGGCGTTGATGTCCGTGTGCCGCTCTTCATCAATGAAGGCGATACTGTGCGTGTTGATACCACTACCGGTCAATACCATGAGCGTGTGAAAAAGTAATTTCCTTTTATATTTGGAAAAGGCCGCTCTGAAGCGGCCTTTTTTATTCCATCGTACACCCGTATTTTTGACCTACTATGAAGCTTCCCCGCACGTATACCCTGAAGGAAATTGCTGAACTGATTCACTGTTCATATGATGGTGATGAGAACTTTCCCATCACCGGCATCAACGAAATTCATCAGGTTGAGCTCGGGGATATTGTTTTTGTGGATCATCCGAAGTATTACGACAAGGCTCTGCAAAGCGCTGCCACGACTATCATCATCAATAAGCAGGTAACTCGTCCGGAAGGAAAGGCGTTGCTGTTTTCCGACGATCCATTTTCAGCCTATAACAATCTTACAAAGCACTTCTCGCCTTGGTCTATGCCGCAAGGGAATAGCGGTGAGAATGTTACCATTGGAAAGAACAGTGTCGTTCATCCATCGGTTGTCATGGGTAACAATGTTCATATCGGCGATCATTGTGTTATTCATCCGGGTGTCGTTTTGTACAACGACATTTCTATCGGAAATAACACGATTATACATGCCAACACGGTCATTGGTAGTGAGGCTTTCTACTACAAGAACAGACCCGAGGGGCGTGAGAAAATGCATACGGTAGGGCGCGTGGTAATTGAAGAAAATGTTGAGATTGGTGCCGCATGCACGATTGATCGTGGAGTTTCCGGAGCAACGCATATTGGCGCAGCTACGAAGATTGACAATCAGGTTCACATTGGTCACGACACGTTTATTGGTGTTAAGTGTTTGTTTGCCGCACAGGTGGGCATAGCCGGCTGCGTTGTTATTGAAGATGAGGCTATATTGTGGGGACAGGTGGGTGTAACCAGCAGTGTGCGCATTGGTAAGGGCGCTGTCGTGCTGGGTCAAAGCGGTGTTACCAAAGATATCGAAGGCGGAAAAACCTACTTCGGTTGCCCCGCAGAAGAAGCACGAAGTAAGTACCGCGAATTGGCGCTCATCAGGAAGTTGCCAGCAACCATGGTTAAGCTCGGATTGTAATACCTTTGATGCAATCAAGGAATGGATAATCAACGGCTCAACAACAAAGTCAAGCAACGCGATTTCAAGCTCAATGCACTGCTTGAAATTACTGCCGCCATCAACGCAAATCTTAGCGTTGGAAGTTTGCTTGAACAGTATGAGCGCGTGTTGCGCGAACACCTCTCCATCGAAAAAATAATCCTGTTTACGAAAGAGGAAAACTGGAGATGCATTCTGCGTTTTGGTGTGCAGAAGGGGGAAATCAAAGAAATCATTAGCGACGACTTCTTCGCGAATAGCAAGGATATTTCACTAACCACAGGACGCTCCAGAGAGTCGTTTGACCTTGCAATACCGATTGTTCAAAACGGCCAAACGATAGCCTATGTGCTCGCCGGCGACAATAGCGAACAGGAAATTCGCATGAGCCCTGTCATCAAGCACATGCGTTTTATTCAGACCATCACGAACATTCTGGTGGTTGCTATTCAAAACCGACAGCTGCAAGAAGAAAACATTCGCCAGGAGCGTATTAAGAAGGAGCTCGAATTGGCGGCGGAAATGCAGGCTATCCTGCTGCCGCATCATCTTCCGAAAAACAAACACTACGAGGTAAGCGCTTTCTATAAGGCGCATCAGCAGGTTGGTGGCGACTACTACGACTTCATGGAAATCAATGACGATGAAGTGATGTTCTGCATGGCAGACGTGTCGGGCAAAGGAGTGAGTGCAGCGTTTTTAATGGCGAATTTTCAAGCTTATTTGCGATCCATTTTTGCATTCAAACAAGGCTCTTTAACGGACATGGTTACAGAGTTGAATACGCGTGTCATGCAAACGGCGCTTGGCGAAAAGTACATTACCCTTTTTCTGGGTGTTTATCATAAGTCAAGTCGCGTATTGCGCTATGTGAACTGTGGCCACAACCCGCCTGTGATGGGCGACAGCAATGGCTACACGCAACAGCTCAAACTCGGAACCATAGGACTGGGCATGTTCGAAGAGTTGCCTAAGGTGGTTGAGGGGAAAGTAATCTTAGAGCCGGATACCATTCTCGTTTGTTTCACCGACGGCCTTGTAGAAACGGAGAATATTCAAAAGGAGGAGTACGGTTCTGAGAGACTTGAAAAGGTATTGCTTGCCTTTTTCAAAGATGGCATATCCGTCATCAACGATACCATTATGCAATCGTTAAACGACTTCAAAGGTGAGGCGCCATACAATGATGATTTGGC
>JBIKSC010000157.1:0-6156 GCA_044348775.1 Flavobacteriales bacterium
CTCTCCGCTGCAAATCGTGCGGTCGATTCCGGCATTGACTTGGAAGGCGCCGTTGAAAAGGGTTATTTGGTCGGATACGATTCCGCAGCCATTATTCACATTGACCGAATAAGTTCCGGGATTGGAAACTGTAATTGAAGGTGCGGTAGCGCCTGTTGACCATGAATAGGAAGCATTGGAAGAGCCTGCATTCAGAATAACCGATTCACCCGAGCAGATTCCTCGATCGGGTCCCAGATTTACTTGAATGGGTGCAAGGTTTCCTATAGTAATCAAATCGCTTGCAATGCCGCAGGTATTACTCACGGTGACGCTGTATGTGCCGGGTACAACAACATTAATCGATTGTGACGTTGAACCTGTGCTCCATAAATAACTGACATCAGCGCTATCAGCACGCAATTGCAGAACTGAATTTAGGCATATAAGTGTATCGGGGCCGAGATAAACAGTTGGATTATTGATTACACCAATTTGGATAGTGTCCCGCGAAGTTCCACATGAATTGGTAACTTGAACTGAATATGTGCCTGCCGTTGATGCGGAAATAGAGGAGGTAGTGGCGCCTGTGCTCCATACATATGTGCTATTACTATTCAATGCATTGAGAACGGAAGAAGTACCCGCACAAATGGATCGATCGGGACCGAGATTCACCAATGGCAATGGATTGATGGTGAAATTTGTCCCATTATTGGTGCCAAGTGTTGGAGTGTTGGTAGCAATTACCCGCAAACGATAGAGTGATGAGGTGTAATAACGAACCGGGAAGGTTACCGTGATAGGAACAGGAACGGTCGAAGTTACTTCTCCAATATTGATAAGTGATCCGCTGAAAGTTCCTACCGAATCGGATAGTTGTACAATGAACCTGTTACCCGAATTAAAAGTCAATCCGCTGCTATAAGTAACTACCGTGCTTTCGCCAGAGCAGAATTGATTGCCACTAATTGGATTGGTCAATATTCCGCTTGGATTTGCAATCGTGAAAAAGTCATCGCTCTTGTCGACAACCTCGCCTGACATAGTAGTTGCGCGCAGCTTGCAAATCGTCGAAGGAGGCGATGCAATTTCCCAATCGAAGGTAACCGGGCTATTAGGTACATTATTTAATAGTGTTGTCCAGTTCTGTTCATTATCAATGGAATATTCCACTTTCAAGTTTTCATTCGAGTTCAGCGTTGCCCAGCGAATCTGTTGGGTAGTGCCATTGCCCCATATTTCACCACCATTGGGTTTAATTACTTTCACATACACATCTTTAAATGCATACATTGAATAACCGTCGAATTGGCCACCGAAATACTTCGCATTATTGAGGGTCGGCGATGTGTTGGTTGTGAATACTGCGTTTGATACATCCGAGTAAATAGGGTTGCTATTATCGGTTGCTCTTATCAGCATTTGAGTCGATGCGGAAGAAGGCGCTACCCAGTTGGCATACTTGTTTGCTGCCGGCGCCGTGCCGATCACTAACCATGTGTTACCATTATCCGTGCTATACTCGAGTTTGATGGTTGCCAGGTCAGCGTAGTTCCATTCAATGTATTGTCCGCTACCTGTGTTATAATTTTCACCTCCATTAGGATAGGTAACTTCTACATAGGCATTTGGAATGATAAATACCTGATCACTCATGTCTGAAATATCACGTATCATGTCTCTCACGCGCACGCGACAGGTGTATGAGGGCGTAGTAGGAATTGTCCAGTTATAGCTGAGTTGTGAAGCAGGAATGTTTTGTGCCAATTGAATCCAATTTTGCCCGTCATCAAGTGAATACTCGATAATTACGTTATCGACATCCTTATAGATCCAGGTTATCGTGCGTGTAGATGCTGAGGTCCAGATTTCACCTCCGTTGGGTGATGTTACCTTGATGCTATCGGTAACACTGCTATTCATGCTATAGCCATCGTAGGGTCCTCCGAAATACTTGGCATTATTCAACGCAGGCACTTGCACGATAGCAAAGGAGGATTCGGATTGATCTGACAGAGCCGGAACTGTATTGTCCGAAATGCGAATCAGGCATTGGTTGGAAGCAGATGCCGGGGCAATCCAATTAGCGTATTTATTGGCTGCGGGAGCTATACCAATCGAGGTCCAGGAGGAGCCGTTGTCGGTAGAATATTCCAGTTTAACGGTTGAAACCGAGTTATAATCCCATTCGATATATTGCCCTGTTGAGTTACCAAAGCTTTCAGCTCCATTGGGGTAAACCAATTGCACAAAGGCATTGCTGATTGTGAACACAGCGTCACTAACATCAAAAACGTTTCGGTCAATGCCGGTTACTTTTACAAGGCATTGATTCGAAGGTGAGTTGGGAATGGTCCACGTATAGTTCAGTTGGTCAGCAGGAACGTCGGTTGCGATAAGCGTCCATGCAGCTCCATTGTCAATGCTATATTCAATCTTCACACGATTTACATCGCAGAAGTTCCATTGGATTTGAGTAGTGCTGGTTGGATTATATACTTCACCGCCATTAGGTGCTAAGACCCGAATGGAATCCGGTAAGGAAGAAGACATATCGTAACCGTCATAAAGACCGCCGAAGTACTTAGCGTTATTGATTGGCGGACTTGTCACTATTGCGAGCGGTGCAAGCGTTGAGTCTCGGTTCGCGAAACTTTCGATGTTGTATGCTCGAACGCGTAGATTGGACGTTGCCGAACTTGGTGAGATCCAGTTGGCATAGCCATTCGAGGCAGGCACATTCCCAATAGATGTCCAAGTGGTGCCTCCATTTGCTGAGTACTGGAGAGCAAGTGTAACCACCCCGGTTGTTTGCCAGGTTAAATACTGACCTGTTCCCGTTTGGAATTCCTCACCACCAGCAGGATAGGTTATATCCACAGTAGGTTCGGGGATTGTAAATACCCCATTGCTTTCGTCTTGGGTAAACTGCAGTGTGTTGGTGATGCGCACTTTCACTTGATTGCTTCCAATGCAGGGAACAGTCCATGTGTAAGAGAGAGCACTGGTAGGGTAGCTCGCTATAATTAACGTCCAGTTGAGACCATTGTTGAGCGAGTATTCAATTTTAATGTTATCGACATTGGTATAGGTCCAGCTGATGGTATGGGTAGTCCCTCCCAGCCAAACTTCCCCTCCGTTGGGCGCGGTCAGGTTGAGACTCTGCGTATGACCCCAAATTGGCCACAACAGAAACACCACACACCCGACGAGTATCGGTTTTAATAGGCTATTCATGGTTGATGGTGTTAGGGATTATTCAGCTGAGCGGACGTAGCGGATGCCTATATAATAACCAGCATAATCTGCAAATTGAAACTGCTCATAGGGTATCAGCATGCCGGATGTATTCCATCCATTCACATTATGATTACCCGAAACGTCAAGTACTCCATCTCCATTTGTCGCGTTGAAGTTCAAAAAATTCAGACTGACAACATGTTCTCGAGCATTTCCCGTGAGGTCATCGATACCATAGTAACTAGATCCGGATTGAGCGCGTGTTGTAGCTCCTGAATCGTAAGGACCAACATCTACTAAATTATTGCCTGAATATCCGCTATTTGATGTGCCAGCTGCAAAATAGTTCGTTTGGGTCTGTATTGGCTGCAATGGACCGTAGCTTGCTTTGTTCATTTCAAGAATGGTCATGGGGCGCATTCCTGACCAATCTGCATAGGCGAGCATTCGCTGAGCTGTCATATTTCCGCATGCTCTATTCGGAGCTGAACTAAAGTACTCACCGTTAGCAAGAGTAATTCCAGCGCCTGCAATACCATGGTTTGAGCGTTGAGCGGGTGTGAGGCAGTTTAGGAAATCAGCATATTGCTGTTCTGTTAACTCATACTTGTAGCAATAAAATGGACGATATCCGGTGGGGTAATCAGGCTTGTCAACCGAACCGTCATTATTGCTATCAATGCCTGCGTCTCCTTTTATACGAATAGTGGCAGCCGTGCCATCGTTGTAGGTTAACGAAGGTGTAAGGCGAGTATTCACAACCGGGAAGTTGTCACCGGGTGCTGTAAATAAATTACCGCCATTGAAACGTTTTGCCACATTAAAATCGCCTTGCGGCACGTAGACCATTTCAACAGCAAAAACTCGAACTTCTAATCCGGTCACAGAGGTTAATCCGTCAAGACCATAATTCCATTGTAACTGAGTTCCAAAAGCTGAGGAAGTTCCTTGGCCTTGGTATGCACTATAAATGAAGGCTCCTAATTTATCACTGGTGACTTCGATTGTTTTGGATGGATTTATACTAAAACCTGTGTTGTTCAATTTTGCATGTCTCCAAACGCCGTCAGTTCCTTTATATTTTGCAAACACCCATGCAGCATCCCAGTTTATGCTGTCTCTCCAAGAGAAACCCCAGCTTAAATCAAATTGAATTTGTATAGTTTTATTTACAGGATTATCGGAAGTTGTTATAACGTCTTGGACCAACATAAAACTTGGTAAGGTTGAAGTTTGACTTGCGCAATAACCATCTATATTAATTACCGTTAAGGGTAAAGTTAAAGGAATATTGTTGTTAATTGCGGTTATCATCACAGTAGTAGTTGCGGAAATATTGGACAATACTAAAGAGCCGTTGCCTGTCGAATCTAACGTCAACGATTGATTTTGGTTGTCATTTATTGATAGCTGTATGATGCTATTTGGGACTCCTGTTACTGTGATGGTACTACTTTCGTAAGGACAAATTGTAGAAGGAGATGCTGAAATGTTTGGCGTTGCTTCGGAAGGTAAATTATTTGAGTATTGGATGTCATCCAGGTAAATACGACCTGGAGCAGAAGCGCTCACTTGGTGGCTGAAAGCAAATGAGTCGAAGTTGGCCGCCGCTGTCAAACCGGCTTTTGCCAAATCGTCACCAACCAACACACCATCCACCCATAAATCCCATGTGCCTGCAGCCATTGTAAACGATATAGCATTTCTACCGTAAGATGAAGAGTCAGTGGAGTTGTTCATGTACAATTCCACGGAATAGCTCGTTGCCAGACTTTGTGTAAACAGGGTGGTAGAGTTTGAAATACCCGTTGTGCCGAAAGTTCCTGTAGGGCCTGAAACAGTGTAAGTGATGGTGTTCGACGCTCCGAACGACCAACGCAAACCCGCAAACACTTGTGCGTTGGCCATGGCATTGCTCTCCGAAAAAGTATTACCATCACCTACCCAGCAAGTGTAAACACCATTGGTACCTCCGTTTAGTGTAATCTTAAATTTTAGATACCCCGTGTTTCCGGGGGTGTAGTCGTGAACCGAAAACTTTGTAGTTGAAGCAGAGCCAGCATTCGACAGCATCTGTAATTCAGTTCCTGATCCCAGCGCCTCACCTGGATTGGCGAGTGTAAATGATCCCGCTGCTGTTATTGGATTGCCAACACGAACTCGGGCAGTTCCCGAAGGAGGAGCTGGCAAATAGCTGGTAGATGCAAAGGTGCTCGAGAATGCCCCTGCGTTAGCTACTCCGAAGTCATATATCCACGGTTGTGCGTTAGCAACAAATGCTGACATTGCAAAAGCCAGCGTAAATAATGTTTTGAAAAGTTTCATGATTTTGAATTTGGTCAATTAGGGGTAACAAATATTCTTATGATGCTTTAGTTGGAATTATAATTGGGTTGAATAGAGTGAAATGTTAAGATTGATTTCGAGTGAAAGCACGTGTGTTGGCTTTGTGGAGCCGCAATGCCGAAGTGGAATCGCATGATCGTAGTTTGGTTAGGTAATAAATACATGTGTCGGTCTTTCAACCGGCATTTAGTCTTGACGAAAGTACACAACGGCCCGATGAGGTATGGAAAGAGATATCAACTAATTGTGAAAAACAGCATCAACCCATAAGCAAGCCGGCTCCATTCCTTTCCCAAATAAGAGAAGGGAGAAAGGAGAATGGAGAATGAAGAACCTTCGCGCAACAGTTCTCCATTCTCCATTCTCCATTCTCCATTCTCCAATACGTCTTGCCATTAATCGGCCGCACTCCTTCTAGCGAATGACCTCCATCCTCTTCACCACACTCTCTCTGCCGCTGGTAGCGCGCACGAAGTAGATACCTCCGGCGAGGCCGGTGACGTCGAACTCGGGTATCCACGAGCCGGAATAGATGGTTCTACCCATCATGTCGTAGATCTCGAACAATTCAGGTTGCTCCTCATCGTA
>JBIKSC010000158.1:0-6121 GCA_044348775.1 Flavobacteriales bacterium
ATTCATAGCCAAGATCGTTGTTGACATCACCGCGCAGTACACGATACGAGTTTCCTTCGAGCTCGTATCCGAACATCAGAATGTTGCGTGCAGAGAGGGTTTTGCGAATATGAGCGCGAGCAGGGGCGAGCATCTCCACACCCCATTTGCGATTGGGTGCAGTCCAGTTCAGCAACATTACCGGGATGTAGTTCAACTCCCCCACACGGTAGGTGCGAGCCAGTCCAAAGCCAATCATCTTGCGGTCACTTTTCTTTTTGCCGTAAATCACGGCAGCGCTGTATCTCGTGTATTGGAGTGGCGTGAAGTTATCTAGGTAATAATCACCATTCAAATCGGCTGAACCTTGTGCAATGATGAATTTCTCTTCGCCAAGCGGTTTGAATAGGGTAGTGTGAATACCTGTAGTAGTAAGACCGTTGTTGCGCAGAGTTGCATCCAGTGGATTTACCGGAGCTTCACCTTCACCTTGAAATGAGGTGCGCGCATAATTGAATCCCAATTGCCAAACCACATTCGTTTTGGATATCACAGGAATATTAGCCCCTAAGCGCAAACCAGCGGCTCCGGAGAAATTTCCCTGGCCTGCTTGCCAGGTTGTATCAGATGATTTGCCGTAGTCAATTCCAAAGGATCCTTGGTAATCATAACCAATTGAGATGAGTTTTGCAGGACTCAAATCAAACACTTTTGGCGTGCAGAAACGCTTGGCTCCTGCATCGGCAAAGTCCAGATTCTCATACATCGAGAAGTCCTCTTCTTCAACAGCGGAGGTATCTGTTTGAGCCATGGCATTCATGGTAATCATTGCCGGTAAGAGGAAACAAAGTATTCGATTCATGTGTAGTGTTTTATGCCGTTGTAAAAGAAAGGTATTTTATGGATAATGCCAATTCCCGATAAGCTTACTCTGCGCGATTTATAATGAATAGGTTGCATGCTCCGGGTTCGTCGGCATCTGCCATTAGATTTTCGGTTGAATCCTTGTGCCAGGAAAGGTATTTGCCATTGTGCGCTTTCAGAGCAATTGTATCGCCCTGAAATGGAACGAGCTCGAACCTCTCCCACGACTTGAGTGTTACCTTACGAGCAATTATTTTTTCCTGTCGATCTTCAGCTGTGCTGACCATGCGACCGTCTGAAAGTTGAATTCCTATTTCGGTTTCATTGAGGTAGATAAACTTCAACTTTTCACCGGTTGAGAGGTTAGTTGATTCTGCCGTTGGATTTTCCCCGTCAAAGTGAAGGAATTGTGACTCGCAGTTTTGTAAGTGAAATTCTTCGGTTCGAAACAAAAAATCATTGAATGGGTCTCCGGTAATTTGTTTTATCACAATACCTCTATTGATGAGGCATTTATATTCCGACCAATCCCAGTCGCCCTTGCCAAAAAAACAGGTTTCATAGGCTGAGCTCATATTCATGTTGAACAGCGTGCATACCGATAGTGAGGTATAAAGAGCTAGCCTTCCCCCAATGGTTCTGATTTTCTCGAGCAGGAAAAATAGGGGAATGCAAAGAACAGGCAGGATATCAACAAACGCTCTGCAGCCATAACTGCATCCTAGGCGCCAATCGTGCCAGGAGGCATAGATATAGCTGAATAGCAAAAACAGGAGCGTCAGCGCAATTCCATTCTTATTTCTTTTGATGAGAAGGAAAGGCAACGAACCTAGAATTATAAACTGAATAGGGTTGTAGCTGAATATTCCACAGACGGGAGAGAACCACAATTCCATGATGTTGGGATGGCTCCATTGGGAAAAGGACTCATTTTGATAGGAGTAGAGCAGAACCGTATCGTGTGCATACAGATTGTACAAGGCTTGTGGAAGGAAGAGTATCAGGAATATCGCCAGAGCACTCATAATTCGCTTCGGATGGAATAAATAGGTCAGGTTCTTTTTCAGAGCCTCACCGTTCGAAATGGTTATCCAAAAAAGGAATGGGATAAAAACAATGTTGAGTTGTCGCACATTGAATATGAAAGAGGCAATAACGCAAGCAGCCAAAAAATAACGAAACTTGAGCGAATCGTTGACCGCTGTATTAAACTTTTGAAAAGCGAAAAGTAAGACCGCGAATAGCGAGAAACTGTATACGTGCGACATACCGGGTTCCAACACATAGTAAAAAAGGTTAGTGCCGAATACTATGAAAGGCAGGCCCAACAGGATAACGCGCGGATTGTGATAGATAGATAAAAATCGAAAGAGAAAAATTAATCCGATAATGAAATAGAATACTGCAGCTATTCTCAGCGCTTTCGGATAGATTGCTGAAAATCCGTCGGCCTCGTAACCCAGCCATGGCGCTATGGATTGCGTGGTGAAGTAAAAAGGCGACAGCAGAAGGGCAACACCAATTGGATATTTGGTTATTACCTTGTCTTGATCGAATTGAAAACCATGGCCTACCTTCTCCTCGATATCAGAGGGAAATTTTTGCGCATTGAAATCGTAATTGAAAGCTAGCGGAAGATAAACATAATAACCTGCCTGATCAGCCCAGATTTCTTTTCTCCAATTTTCATGACGACTGCGTGAATCACGAAGTGTGTAAATGACTAGCCAAACAGAGAACAATGCTGTCAGTATGAGCATGCCTCGGCGACTAATCATTAGCGGAGTCACTGACGATATTATTTCTTTACTTCCAATCTCTTCCAAACATCCGTACGTCCCAGTGCTTCCACACCGATGTAGCCGCGTATGTCGAGCGTGTTGCTGTCGGTCATTTTGATGATGCACTTATACGTACTTCCATTTTCAGGATCGTAAATAGTACCGCTGTCCCATTGGTCTTTGCCCAGGTATTTGAAGTCTTTCAGCATGCGATAGCCTTTCAACGGCACAGTGCGTTGACTTGCGTCGGGATTGTTTTTGTCAACTTTCGGTTGGGCTGTATTGGGGTCGTTGGGCTCACGCAACCACACAATCTTGCCGTAGTATTTCTCACCAATTTTTTCAATCTTTACGCGGGCTTTGCCATTACTGGGTTCCCAAACTCCGAGCAGACGATCTGCTTCTGTATTCTGTGATAGGCCTAGTGTTGCAGTCAGAAATAAACTGCAGATAAAAAGAAGTGATTTCATCGTTTATTTTTTGTAGGTGATTTCGAATTCAAAATTTCCTGTATAGGTGAGGTTCTCATCGCGGTCGCCTTCCAGGTCTGCATCCAGAATGATGATGAGTTCTTTTTGTTTGAAGTTGTCCGTGAGTTCCGCTTCAGCTGCAGGCGTTAATTCCACGGGTGACGTGTTTTGAGGCACCGGGTTAAGCACGCCTGCCTTTTGCATTTTCGCATCGGCTGAGGTGAACTGTAATACGAAGTTGCGCACGCCATTGAACGCTGCACTATCGGCCGTGGTCACGGAAGCCTTCGTGAGCTTTACGGATTGAATATGCTCCGGCAACAAACCGGCCTCTATTGCGCTTAGATCAATGCTATGTGTGGCTTGCATTGTATTCGGGCCATCGAAAAGGGGGCCCTCAACCGTTACATCGATATTGTCGATGGTGTACTTCTTGGTGATGCCTTCAGAGCAGGAGGCTAGAATTGCGACTGCTAGAAACAGAAGAATTATGTTTTTCATCGTGAGTAGTGGTAATTGTTTCGTTGCGAAAGTAGTTTTTTTCGCTTGATACCACGACTTAAGCAAAAAAGATTCGGGAAGAATTTTGTTGAGGCCGAACCTTCAACCTTCCATTTTCAACTTCAATACCTATTCATTTCTGCCTCAATTAAACGCTTTCCGTATACTTCTTATAGTTGTTTAGGATAGCTTGCCAACCTTCGCGCTGCAATTCTACAGGGTTTTGGTTTTCAGCTTCAAACGTAATTGAAACTTCGGTGGTGTTTCCAGTTGCATGCATCGTTAGCTGAACGGGTCTTCCATCGGCCATGGTATATGCGAAGCTTTTTCCCGGCTCTATGCTATCGTAGGTAGCTTCTAAATCGAAACCAAAACTTCCGTCTTTTGCCTCCATCCGCACGCGATAAGTTCCCCCCACTTTCAACTCATTGAAGGCAGCAGGACAATGCCAATCATCAGAAGCAAAATTCCAATTAGTGATATGCTCAGGAACAGTATAGCATTCCCATGCCTTTTCAGAACTTGCCTGCACCGTCGCCCGAATGGTAATCATCGATTTCTCCATTTTCAATATTTATATATGTCTCGTTTTATTCACCCTTATTCCTTCACCACCCTCATCACTTCATTCCCAACGCGCAACATATACATCCCCTTGGGGAAATCAACCATGTTTATAATCCAATCGTTCGATGCTAGGTAGCCTTTGCTTAAAAGATGACCAACCGAATTATACATGAAGTACATTTCGTTTTTTATCTCGGATGTTGCGGAAATACGGATTTCGCTGCTTGTTGGATTAGGGTATGCACTCAGTTGAGAACGAGATTTTTCTTCCAAGCTCAAATTGCTATCATCTAAGTTGAGTATGCAAGTTTCTCCTTGAGGGAAAACATCGTCAGTTCCGTAAAAGAAATGCACCGACAGAGGGTAACACACATCGCTGCCAATAATACTCACGGGATAACCCAACGTGGTTTGTCCTAATTGTCCAAAGAAGACTAGTTCACCGGTTGCGATAGTATCACCATTACAATCTGTTACAGCGGTTACAAGTGGGTAGTTTATTTGGTCGAAAGGATCGCCGGCCATTTCAATATTGATTAGCGTATTGGCCGGGTTCAGGGTGTCGGATTCCATTTCGGTAACCGTGAATAGTTCGCAAAGGTTATTGCCGCCAAATGTTAGTAAACAGGTGTCCGTCAGGAATAGATCATTGCCGTAGATAAATTCGATCGTTAAAGGCAAGCAAACATCGTCACTGATGGCGCTCACAGGATACCCTTGCACTGTGCCACCTATTTGACCAAAGAAGAACATGCTTCCTGTCGCCACGGTGTCGCCATTGCAGTCTGTAATAGATGGGATATACGGGTAATTGGCAAAGTCGGCAGTTCCACCTCCCATTTCGATGTTTATGAGCGTATTGTTTAAGTCAAATGTATCGGGCTCCAAGCCTGTAACGGTGAACCAATCGCAATTGATGGTTTGAGCGTTTCCTGTCAATGCAATTGAAATGATTGAGAAGGTTGCAAGAGTGTTGCGTAGTGTTTTCATGAGAGTGAATGAAGAGTCAAAATTAACAATGCTGGCTAGCAGACGATGCATGCTCCAGTAAAGTTGCTTCAGCTCTTATTCACGTTTGAACATCGACTATCGAGCACCATCCTTTATTTCAAGCGATTCAACGTTTGATAATCGTAGAAGCTTTCTCCCTTTGGAACCGCTTAAATCTCTTACTACGCCCCTAGTCCTTCACTAAGGTTACATATCCGGCTTGGCTCTCTCCCTGTTCGCTGTCAAGGGGTTGAAGCACCCAGTAGTAGGTGCCTGCAGGCGATTCGGCCCCTGTCCAACCCAGAGATAGATTAGTAGTTGAAAACACTTCCACTCCCCAACGGTTGTATATCGTTAAGGTAAAACTGCCCGGGTATGTTTCGAAGGGTTTGAAAAGTTCATTGAGTCCATCTCCATCCGGTGAAAAAATATTGGGAAAGGTGGTGCTCCCATCACTGTAAATAATAACGTTGCTTTGAATGGTGTCCAGGCAACCGGTAGAGTTAATCACAACCAACTCTATCGGGTAATTACCGGGAATGGGAGGAAAGAGAATCGTTGGAGTCTCGGCAGTATCTGTGAATGGCAGCACTTCACCGAAATTCCATATCCATTGAACAATATCCAGATCACCTTCCGAATAGAAGGATAGCTGGGTATCGTTCACAGTTGTTGGTTGCGGTGTTACAATTATAGTTGCTTGTGGTGGACTAACTACCTCAATAAATTGCTGATACGTTGTGTCATAGGTGCAACCATTTTCCATGGTGACACTCAGGCCAATATTATATACTCCGCTCTCGGAATATTGATATGTCGGATTGCATTCTTCTGAGGTGCCACCATCGCCGAAAATCCACTCACACGCGATACTTGTGGGAGGCGTAAGGTTGTCGAATTCTACTGTGAGTGGCTCGCAACCAACTAGCGCAGATGCTCCAATGACGGGTATAACCGGCTCGGGCATTG
>JBIKSC010000159.1:0-6109 GCA_044348775.1 Flavobacteriales bacterium
CGTGCGGAATTCCTCCTCTTCTGGGGTCACTCCCCGGCTCATTGGTGATAACCGATTCACCTGTTTTCAAGGTGTATCCGAATAACGTGTTGTGATTGGTGAAAAGCATTCCCTTCTCTTCGTACTTCTTATAAAGCGCACGCGTCTCGTCATTCCATGATATGTCAGTTATCGCAAGCGTCCGAAGTGCTTGCTTTTCATCCTGTATGAAAACTTCTCCGATAAATCCGTATTCGCTTCCCGTTACCGAAAGGACATAATCAAGCATTTTCTTAAATAACTCACGCTTACCTTTTGGAGAGCGAATGAAATCTTCATTAATCTCCTGTAATACCTTAAGCAGATGCTTAGATGACTCGAGCTCCCTAAAACTCTTACGCATCTTAATCAGATGAATTACCGTTCTAGATAAGAAAACAAGTGTTTCTATTTGAAGCTCGGATAGCTTGAAAGGCTTCGTATCGAGTATACAAAGCGTGCCTATGTTTAAACCATCGGCAATCTCCAAAGGCACCCCGGCGTAATAGCGCCATTGCGGATCGCCCTTGACTACCGCGCTATCCCGAAATAAGGGATCGAGCGTGGTATCCACTATCTCCAATAAGCTATTGCCTGCTATTGTGTATTGGCAGAACGAATCGCATCGCGGCACCGCATTTTGTGTGCCTCCAACCTTAGATTTAAACCACACCCGATTTTCATCTATCAACGTTATAAGAGCGGTGTGCGCATTCGTTAATGACGCTGCCATGCGAGTTATTTCATCAAACAACTCCTCCTTCTGGGTATCAAGTAAATCAAGGGCATATAATGCCTGTAAACGCTTTCGCTCAATTTCAGGACTTATAGCACAGGTAAGGGGCGCAACTTGAGGAAACTCCATAGGTTTTGGTTTTGCAGAAGAGATATTAACCTCCGCAAAGCACAATATACTATGACATATGTTTTCTGATGGTTATTATTTCAATACATGATAACAATCAGCAATAAGATGGCCGATCAACGATTTGAAATCGCCATACCGGAAGAGCGCTTCAAGCGAATCTCGGTGCGTCGATTAATGGCGTATTCCGGCTCTGAACATGAAACTCCATCCACGCATTCATTCAACGGTTGTGATTCACCTAGACCCTCATATTGAAAACGCAGGCCCGACAATCCGCCATCAACCAAATATTGTATGGCTGATTTCGCGCGTTGCTGAGATAATCGCAGATTGTAATCTGCATCACCCCGTGCATCCGTATGCGCTCGAAGCTCTAGATTAATTTCGGTGTTGCGTTCCAGGATGATGGCCAACTGTTCTAACTGTCTGCGCGACTCCGACGTAAGTAGCGCACTATTGAACGCATAATAAATTCGGTTAATCACAAACAAATCTTCCGGCGAAACCTGAATGGTATCGTTAAACTCATTGACCAGTGTTATGGCATCCTCAGCAGCGATGCGCGTGTAATTCACCTCCGCATTCAAAACGGGTATGTCTATTTTGTTGCCTTTGGCTGTTATGATGGCATGCTTTGCCTCTGTCTGCTCCGAAAGTCGCATTACATAGTTGAGTTGCGGATCCAGCTTGGTGAATCGGAACTTACCCGAATCATTTGTGTAAGCAATTGCAACAGGCTCTCCCTTTGAATTGAGGATAGTGATGGGCTCTCCCCGACCAATGTCTCCCGGTTTTTCTTCGTACAACTGCCCCTCGAAGCTGAGGTTGAGCAGACTTTCATCCTGGATAGCCAGCGGATTGGACTCACTGAATTGGAATGGCAGTAACTCCAAGGTTGCCATACCCTTCAGGTTAAAGCGGACCTCCGTGAGTCTGTTTCCCTTAGAGTCCTTCAACACCAGCAAGCACTCCGACAGGTTTATTGTCGAAGAAGAACTCAATTGAAATGTATAGGTTTGATTCAACCGCAACGCACGAATATCCAATTTACCCAGATTATCCGTTGGAGCAATTTGCACAATTTCTCCTGCATCATTGCGCACAGTAAGCTCCACTCCAGGCATGGTTTTACCGGCGCACTCCAGTTCAGCTGTCATATCATGCAACTCCTCCGGTCGTGCTTCACGCGTGAGCAGAAACAGATCGTCACCGCCCATTCCCCCTGCACGATTGGAAGTAAGAATGGCCTTATCATCACTCAGAAATAGCACACAAACATCATCCGCTGCGCTATTGATAGGAGCTCCTTCAGCAATCGTTGTCTTCCACTGCGTGCTACCCTGAGCCCTCCGAATATCATAACCGCCCCATGTATCGGAGGTGTTGGTTGCAAAATAGATATCTCCTTGATGATAGGTTGGGAAAATTTCATGGGCAGCTGTATTTACTCCCAACCCAAGATTAACGGGTTGAGACCAGCCCTCCGAGGTGCGCATACAATACCACAAATCCATTCCACCGTGCCCTCCGTTGCAGTTACTTGAAAAAACCAGCATTTGACGATCAGCGGTATAATGCGGATGCGTGTAATCAGCTGCAAAATCAACTAAAGGCAACACTTCGGGCGCTTCCCATCGCCAGCCATTCCATTGACTTGAGTACAACTTCAAGTGACGGCCCTTTGCTCCACCGAAATTCTGAACAGAAGAGAAGAATAAAATAGAATCTTCGACACAATAAGAGGCGGGCCCTATATCATGTAAAGCAGTACGAAAAAAATACTCCGAATCACTCCACTTGGAGTAATCAACACCCCTTTCCCATGACTGTAAAGAGTACTTGGGCCTTTCATTCCATTGATAATCATTAACCAAATCTGCTTGACCGGCCTTCATAACAATCAAGCGGTCCTTAACGAACGTGCAAGCAAGCTCATCAGTTTCTGAATTCAAATTAAAAAGTGGCTTAATACTGTAGTTCTCCTGGCCCAAGGAGGACTTAGCCAAGAAAATAAGACATATGTAGGCTATCCAATTTTTCATACTCAGAAATATCGGACAACTCCTGATGTCCGTTTGCGCAGTGTATATCCTAAAAACAACTCTGCAGAACTTTGATTATTCCTCATCAACTTTCCAATTGTGCTATCGTAACTCAAACCAATTCGAAATTGCTCGTTGACCATACAGGATGCAAGCATTTGCCAGGCCGATCCAAAGCGATAACCAGCTCCAACCATGTACTTATTGCGATATAGGTAATGAGCATTCACTTCACTTTGCAACTGCTGTCCCTCGCTCCATTTCAGTTGTGAAGAAACCTGTATCAGATCATTCTCACCCAGCGGTTGAATAAATCCCCCAATTACATTCGCATTACGATAGAGCCTGGCGAAAGAACCCTTTGCGTCGCTGAGCGAAGTTCTATTGAGCGAACCGGTTTCGGCCCCGAAGAAAGCACGGTTGGTGGTATAGAAAACAGCGGCTCCAACTACCGGTGTTACTTGAGCAACGCCCACATGCAACAGTTGTTCATCATTCATGTCGAATGCCGTCAAATCGCCGCGCTCAATGGAGCTTCGTAAAAAACCGGCCGTGATGCCGACCGCAAACTGACCACGCATTGTTTGCAGCTTATAAGCCACCGAAGATTTGAAGAGTTGCTGTTTGCGCGCACCTATGCGATCAGAAACTACCCGCAACCCCACACCGAGTCGATTCCCCATAAGCGGAGCATGAGCTGAAAACTGCTCGGTTACCGGTGCACCCTCCAAACCAATCCACTGTGAGCGATGACGAACAGCGAGGCTTAAAGTCTGGTGATTACCTGCATAGGCGCTATTGGCATCAAACAAGTTGAATTGATATTGAGTGTACGACCACTCCTGCTGAGCACTTGCTGCATTCCGTCCGCTTGCCACAATGCAGAGCACCACCCAAATAATTTCGCGGTATGTAAGTTTCAATCGTGTCATTAGCGCATTAATTCGACATAGCCCGAATACTCTCCTTGAAGCGTTCTTACTCGATAGAAATAAGTTCCATCGGGAAGATCGAGGCCATTACTACCCTTTCCACTCCATGAAACATCTGAATTATCGTAGTTCTTCCCACTCCAGACTTCACTTCCCCAGCGATTCAGAATAACAACTTCGTTCTCAAAAAAGTCAGGAGAGGTTATCTTACCAATGTTCCAAGAGTCATTCTCTCCATCACCGTTAGGCGATAGATAGTTATAAAATACCAACCCACATGGTATTACAGGCACATTCAACTGTTGAAAATCGTAAACCTTTTCAAAGACACAACCCGTATTTGTTTCAAGACGCAGAGTATGCAAAGAACCGCTGAGTTGCGTGTTTAAAGCAGATGGTGTATTGTCCCAAAAAACATACACGGTATCTGCGCTTTCACATCCAAATGTTTGAATAATGGACGCCTTTATGAAGCCGGAACATTCATCCTTCTTAAAATCAATATTCAGATAAAGATTGGCAGAGCCTTCCGATTGCTCGAAGCCCGAAGTGAAAATGGTATTGCTATTCGTCATAGTACCAAAATCAATCTGACCAGCCGTAGAGTTAATGCACAATTCGTCGCAGGCTCGAATGGAAAAGCAAGACATGCTTTGCCTACCTAAAACAAATTGAGCAGATACAGCCCCACTCATCGCCATGCATACTAGAATAATACTGAATCTACTCATGATCATGATCGATTACATACCAAGCCTCACCATCACTGATAATAGTTAGATACTCAGCACTATTACTATCCATAACAAAACCGATTAACCCATCAATTTCATCGCCAGCGAACGCCGTTATGGTCAAATCATTGGCTGTAATTGCTCCCTGAAAAAATTTGCGAAACGTATAGGTTCGTCCGGGGCAAGAGGCAGCAGGCACTAAAGTCAACTGAATATCTCCTGCACTCACGTCACCAATAAAAACTGCCTTCTGCGCCAATGCCGATTCACTATTCAAATCATAACTCCCCGTATTAATTTTTGATACAGCCACTGCAAGTGATCCATTCACCTGCAGCGTACTTTGAGGGGTGGAGGTATTTACACCTACCGACTGATTGGCGGTATAGACGGCCTCATCATTTTCACTCCAGGTTGCATATGCAATAGAAGAAAGATTAACCATGCTCGCATGATCATTTTCTTGAATGGTTAGCAGATGATCTGCACTTAAATAAGATTGACTAATAAGTTCGTCATCCCCATTTTCAGTGAGTACAGAAGAGAGATCCACGGAATAAGTCACTCCCTGCTCTATAATCTGAAGCGATGTGCCGTCAATGGCAAACTCCTGAATAAGTTCATTTTGGGTATCACCGTCAGATTCGTTGACTACTGAGCCCGCCTTCGTTGAGTAGTACGAATAGGGCACAGCCAAAATCTGCGAAACTCCAATGACCTCAGGCGAATTACCCGGCTCACCAGCGCTTACCTCTAAAAAATACTCTGCTTCTTCCCAGGAAATTTCACCAAGCGAATTGAAAGTTCCCTGTCCGGTAGGAACTCCTTCTCCAATGAGCGTGCTGAAAAGCCCAAACTGATCTGTTTGAACCAAGTTGTGATTCTCGGCGTAAACAACCTCACCACTAGCGCTTGTTTTATGTATTGTAAAGTTGACGGAAACACTCTGGTCTACCAGCTCATTTCCTTGATTATCGCGTATTACCGCTTGGTAGGATATTTTTCCGGGGGCAGTTTGAGCCGTTAGTTCTGTCAGCAGAAAAAGCAGACATACCGTGGCCAATCTAAATTTCATCATGGTGGTCTCTCAGCTAAGTTTATTAGCGCAAATAAGACCAAAGTGAAGACCGTTTTACGGACGTTCGGCATTAACTATTAACGAACGAAAGTGAACAGCAGAAATGAGACTGCGACCAACGTTATCGCGATAGCCATTGTTGTGCAACCTCTTCCAGCTCAGCAAACCAATCTTCACCAAATCGACGAATGAGCGGTTCCCTGAGGAATTTATAAACCGGTACTTTCAATGATTTGCCACATGCGCATGCCGGTTCACACACTTGCCACTTATGGTAATTTACGGCAACATACTCGGTGAGTTTCGCCAACCTTACCGGATATAAATGACATGAAATCGGTTTTTTCCAATTCGTTGCACCTGCATAAAAAGCTTGTTCCAAGGCGCATTTGGCAATTCCCTTTTCATCAAAATTGACGAATACACATTCCCCATGC
>JBIKSC010000017.1:0-20471 GCA_044348775.1 Flavobacteriales bacterium
AGCGACCAGAAGCCGGTAAGCAAAGACGCACAATTTCATTCGCTACCTCATCCGGTCCGCTTTCAATGCAGGTGATTGCCTGCGCCAAGGCCGCGCGGTCGCCTTGTATGAGCGCGGCAGCGAGCGATTTAGCATCACGCGTTTGCGATTGTGATCGAATGAGGGCAATGGCCCTTTCAGCACTATCTTTTTTGGCGGAGTCCGACATGGGGCGAATATAGGTACTAGGTACTAGGTACTAAGGACCAGGTACCGCGAAAGTTGGTCTTTTATTATAGGTGAAGTGTGCGAAATCGGAGGGCAACTATTTCACTACTTAACAACTTCACTATTTCACAATTTCACCACTTCACTGCACTAATTCCCTTTCTCTCCAAAAACGAATTTGCTTGTGAGAAATGCTTGCAGCCGAAGAATCCTTGATAGGCCGAAAGCGGAGAAGGATGCGGAGCCTTCAGCACAAGATGTTTTTCGGCATCGATAAGTGCCTCCTTCTTTTGCGCATAATTGCCCCAGAGCATGAAGACCACGTGTGGTTGGTGGGTGCTGATGGTGCGTATGACTTCATCGGTAAAACGTTCCCATCCGAATTTGGCATGTGAACCCGGCTTCTTCTCCTCTACAGTCATTACCGCGTTCAAAAGAAACACACCTTGTTCTGCCCAGCGTGTAAGATCAACCCATGGCATGCCACCAACGTCATCCCACACTTCCTTCAAGATGTTGCGCAAAGAAGGCTGTGCCTTTTGTCCGGCGTGCACCGAAAAGGCAAGTCCGTTGGCTTGTCCCTGCCCGTGGTAAGGATCTTGGCCAATTATTACGATACGCACTTCTTGTAACGGGGTGAAGTCAAAAGCACGAAAAAGATCAGCTTTAGGCGGATAGCAAACTCCTCTATCATAGCTTTCCTCCACGCGCATTCCCAGTTCACTCCACTGGGGTAGTTGCGTGAAATGGTGCAATGCCTCTGACCAGGAAGGGTTGTTTATGGATAGAGGACTTTTCACAAAGTAAAGATAGGCATAGCTAACGGCGCCCCAGCGCAGCAAAGCCTGGCGAGCGAAGTCGAGCATGTTAATAACTCCCCCATTTTTCACCAATTCATCAACAATGCATTGTAGTGCTAACCCATGAGAATACTTTTGAGCGTTAAGCCTGCCCGAAATGGCCGGTTAACGCATTAATAACGAGAACCGCAAGGCTTCTCTAACCTATTCAAACACTATGATTACCAGAATCATCGGTATTAATACCGCTACCTATGTCAATGCAGAAATGCGACTCGACGATTGCGACTCTTTGCAATTAGTAGGTCCTAACAACGTAGGTAAATCAACCCTCATCTATACCCTCAACTTCCTGTTTGTGGTCGACGGCTCGAAAATGAGCTTCTCCGGACAGCGTAAGGGCGATAAGGAAACCATTCACCACTACTTCCCAACCCACAACCAGAGCTACATTCTGTTTGAGGTTCATAAAAACAGCCCGTATTGCATCCTCGTAAAACGCGACAGCGAAGGGGAATTGGAGTATTACAGATTTAAGGGTGAATACAACCAGGAATACTTCTTCAAACGCGACGGGCAATCACAACGAATTCGTCGTTGGGATGAAGTACAGGACTTGCTTACTACCGAAGGCGTGGATCTCTACCTTTTCAAGAGCAAAAGCGAGGTATTCAACACCGTATACCAGCGTGGACGCCGCAACGATGCAGTAGTGTGGTTGGAAGAAAGCGTGCGCACCGACGGATTGAGCAACAACTTCTCGAAAATCTACCGCTACCTCATCAACTCGAAACTGATCACCAACAAGTCTCTCAAGGAGTCGCTTATCATTGCCGACAATCGCGAGCACGAGGGTATCAATTTCTCACAGAAGAACAAGAAAGACATCACGGATTTGTTGCGTATCAACGACGAAATCCGTGTTATCAAGAATATCCAGAAGGACTTTGAAGAGTTCCGCGAAGTCGTGAACCTTTACAAAGCCAAGTCGCGCATTGTGAGTGATTTGGTGTATGCCTTCGACAAGCAATACAACGGCACAATCAAAGAACTTGATAGTTCTCGTTTAGAAAAAGAGAAGACCTTCCAAAGCACGTTGGTCATCGTAAACGAAAAGCTGAAGCCCCGTCAGGAAGATCTCAACCGCGAAATCGGTAAGAAGGAAACCGAAGTGGAGATGAAGGAGAAGGACTTTATTGCGTTGCAAACGCGCCTCGACCTCATTGCCAGCTACGAAACCAAGAAGTTCTTGGAAGAGTCGCTGACCAACCTCGATCAGAAGCGCCGCGAAATCGAAGTGCGCATCACAATGGTTGAGAACCAGAAGCTCGATTCCAAGAACATCGAAAACAAGCTTTCTAAGTACGATAACGATTGTTCACGCCTGGAAGCACAGATTAAGAACTACGATAACCAACTTATTCAGAAGATTGCCGGCAATGAAGACACCCGCAAAATTCTGAACACCATCTTCTCTGCTGAGTTTGCAGCTATGCCCGACAAGCTTGTAAAAAAGAAAGTGACCAAAGCCGGCACGACTATGAAAATCTTCGACGGCGAAATTGAATTGCCGAAGAAGATGGAGTTGCGTGACGTTCCTTCGGTGAAGATGTTGAAAGATGAGCTGAAGGAAATTCAAAAAGAAAAAGTAGAGCTAGAGAAGCTTTGGGCTGTAGCACTTCACATCGACAAGACACGTAAGGAGCTTGACAAGGTGTTGACCGACATCGAAGCCGTAAAAGAAAAACTGCGCGCTATCGCTGAGAAGCCAAAACTCGAAAAAGCAAGCGGCGAACTGGGTACAGAGCTTCGCAACCTGAAGAGTGAAAAGGAAAAGTTCGAAGATGAGCTTTCCAAGTTGAAGAAAGACATTGCCGAGAAATCATTGTTACTCGACACCCTTCGCGAAGACACCCGCAAGTCGGAAGACCGTCTAATCCAGCTGCGTTCGCGCAAGCAGGAAATCGAAGCTTTCGGTATAGCCCCTACTGCATTCGAAACAACCGATTCACTCGATGACATCTTCGCCAAGTTCGAGCATGCCAATGCTGACCGCGAAGTATTGAAAGTAAAGAAAGATCGTTCGTTCGACCAATTGCGTTTCAAAACCAATAGCGCATTAGCCGACGAAACCGAGTTCATTAAATATGTAGAAGACGAAATAGCGTGTATCAACGACAAGGAAAAGTCGATTGATGGCTTGTTGGGAAGCATCTCGACTCAGTTTGCCAACCCGGCTTACAACCTGCGTAAGCGCTATGAAGAGTTCAAGACGTTTGTATACAATCGCTTCAACGAGAGTCTGGCGAAGACCCACATCTCGAACATCGAATCGCTTAAGATTGAGCTGGTCGATAATAAGAAGGTATTGTATGAACTCGAGCGCATTGCCTCTATCGAAAACCTCAACGCACAATTGAGCTTTGAGTTTGAGAACGCAGAAGACCTCAAGATCCTGAACCAATACCTCGACACCGGAAAGAGTGTTGACTTCGAAGACCTGTTCGACATTGAGCTTGTGCTTGATGTGAAGGGAACGATGAAGCGCGTTGACTTGAAGGAGCAGGTAGAATCGGATGGTACCGACCGAATGATCCGTCTTGTGATTGTAATGGCAATCATCAATCGCCTCGCTATATCGAGCGAAGAGAACAAGATTGCCCTCTTCATTGACGAGATCGGAACCATCGACGAGCACAACCGTCCGCAGCTGGTTCAGTTCTGCAAGGAGCACAACTTCATCCCAATCTTCGCGGCCCCGCAGCCTTATGACGGCTTCTCGAAGTACTACTTCATCTTCCGCTCGAAGGGCAAGATCAACCTCAACGACAAGCAGCACGCTGTGCGCAGAGAGGAGCTGAAGATCTCCAAGGAGAAGGAGTAACCTTGGCTTTATCCTCAGATGGCATTTTGCCAAGATGAGGGTAAGGCCTCTGCCACAGAGAGGCCCCAGCAAGGATGAGGGTACGGACGCACTGCAGTGCGTCCCCCAAGATATAAAGGACGCACAGCAGTGCGTCCAACAACACAGAGAGACGCCATAAGCACCCTCTGATAACAACAAAACGATGACGCTAGAACATACACCCATCAACGAAGAGCCGGTAACTGTACCAAACTACTTCAGTGAACTGAGTGAAGTAAAACTGAAATATCACTTGCTGGAGGAAGAGCTCATAGAAGCCTAACACACAGCAAAAACCTGACAGCTATGATAAAAGCAGAACCACGGACCATACTGAGCTTCCTTCACGCCAACTTCGACGTTGTGAAGGACCTGTTCTCGTATCAGATTGCCGATGGACTCATCACGAAAGAGGTGTATGACATGCTCATCCAGAAGCATGGCCACACGATGAATATTCGCCTGCGCGAATACCGCGTGATACGAAGCCTCGGCAGTGATTACGAAATGCGCGATGTATACTTCAAACTGATGGAGTTCCTGATGTTTGAGTTTAAGCCGCTGCTTCCGGAGACCATCGAAAAGTACAAGGGCAGTATATCCGAGTTATTCCTGAAGATTCGCAAGTACGAAAACCAAGACCGCGACATTCTGCAGGAACGCATCAAAAACCTTTCGCACCAGGTGCGAGAGTTTGTGGACCTCGTGGAACGCAACACCTTCCGATTGCTCGCGGAAACCCGTGAATTGAAGTCTAACCTGGATCGAATCGAATACCGTGAAAAGGTGCAGAAGGCATCTTTCTGGATCGAATATTATATTCTGCCGTTGAACCGTATTTTGGATGTGAAGCACTCGGAATCGGTGACGAGCACCGTGCTTGACGTGAGCGAATATGCGAACCGTCGCCGCCTCGATTTTCAGGATGAGACCATACGTATGGAGTTTGAAAAACTGTATGCTCAGCTTATTCAGACCAACACCGACTTGCTTCGTCAGTCGAAGGTATTGGTAAACGAGTTGTTGCCTCTGTTGGAACGCATACGAACCGAATCGCTCATTCTCACGGGATGGATTGAGTTCTTGCGCAACCCATATCGAATGGACACTCCTCCTCTACTCAAGGGTTCTCGAACCATGGTATACGCGAAAGACATGCTGTACAAAGTGCGCGAATTCTTTGAGCAGTTTTCGGTCAATGACTATGTTACACTAGAAGATGGCGTGGTCGACTTCGATAAGTGGATATTCGATCGCGATTTGTTCAAGGGCAATCTTACGAAAAGCTTACCGGTGAATGACTTCTTCAGCTGGTGTTATGAAGAGCTGCAGAAGGACTTCCAGGACATTGAAACCGACAAGTTTTTCGCTTTGTGCGGTTTGTTGTTCGACGGCGATTTGCAGATTGAATTCCCGAAGAAGGCAGAGCGTGTAACACTCACCACTACTACTTCTAGCATTTCCCTTCCAAAAATCAAAGTAGAGCCCGCATTGAAAATCTAGTATAAGAATCAACCTAACTCAACCTCAAGCATTCAATAACCATGGTATATCCAAGTAATCATCGCCAAATAGTAGAAGAATTGATGGGCGGGAAATTCATTCTTAGCAATGAAGCTCATTTCAATTCACTCAAAGAAAACGACGCGTTTTACAGCGAATTCTTCAAGATATCGTTTGATCTTGACCTGAACCTGAAGACTGAGTATGCGTTTTTGTTGAGTAAAGAAACACAGGAGAATTTCTCCCGAGATGTCAGCATCTTCATTGCCATTCTCTGTTACGAGCTCGACCGCGACGGTCGCAACTTCATGGAGGCGCTCGACTTCAACGAATTCACCTTTGAAGAGGTAGATCGTTACTTCGACAACTCATCCTTCATCGACCTGATTGAGTCGAACAAATCACTTCGCGAGCCAGATGCGCGCCGCACGCTCATCAACGGTATGCACCGACGCAACATCGTGAATAAGAACTTCGAAGACCGCTTCTCGTTCACCCAAGCCTACAAAGTGTTTGTGGACTTCGCGAAGGAATTGGCCCTGAAGCGCATGGCGGTGGAGACTGAGGCATAGAGACTAAGGAGAATAAAGAATGGAGAATGGAGAACTGTGGCTTCCACATTTCTTCATTCTCCATTCTCCATTAAAGTCAATCTCACTCCCCCATCAAGACCGTAAGATCACCAGCATACTTTTGAAACGTTCCATTCGGTTGTCGCAACTGAAGGACGTAGTAGTAAGTTCCATCGGGAATGTCTCGAGGAGACCAGTCATTAAGGTAATTATCCGAATGATACACCTCGTTTCCCCACCGATTGAAGATGGTGAGTTTCGAACCCGGATATAAGACAAGCGACTTAACGAAAAACGCATTGTTATCATTGGAGAGACTCATGCTACCTCCAGGAGGCCCATCAGGAGTAATAATGTTCGGAATGAGCAACTGACATTCTTCGAAATCGATAACAACAGGTGAAATACTAGGCCAGAAACATCCATTTGTATCGAGCACCAACACACTGTATTCCCCTTCTAACAACTCAATTGATTGGCCTTGTCCGATTACATTTCCATCTGCATCTTGCCAAGTATAACTATCAAAACCCGCAGTTGCGCTTACTGATACAGCATCGGGATCGTCGCAGACAAGTGTATCGTAAATAGCCAAATTAATGAGCGGATTAAAGAACATATCCACTTGTATCGTATCGCTATCAATGCAATTGGGGGATGTTTCTACGGTCAAACTATACTGGCCGGGCTCAGTAACTTCGATCGATTCTTCAATCGAACCAGTGCTCCAAAGGTAACTTAGGTATGCGTCATTGGTTTGAATGGTTATTGTATCTCCCTCACAGAAACTAGCTGCTACTTCGAGTGGATTCGACTGACCGAAATCCGAGAAATATCCATAACGACAACCTCCACCGCCTCCGTTAATCGTTCCAAGATGAAACAGCCCGGTTGTATTCTCCACAACCGTGAACTCTTCTGATGGTATCTCCGCTGTGTTATATAATATCTGCGTACTCATCCATTCACCCCCCGATCCGGCAACCGGATTGAAGGAGGCTGCAGGTATGAGGGCTGCATTGCCGTTGAGGGTGAAGTTGGCAATGTTCTCGGTCCGTGTCATAATATTCACTCCAAATGCGCCATCGACACTACGAACAAAATATACCTTGCGAGAGCCCGTACACTCAATAGGAGGCAATACGGCTTCCGCAAGCTCGCAACCCTCTCCAGTGGCATGAAGAACATAAGATGGATATGAAGTCGTAACATAGGTAGTTGTTTCGTTAATGAGATACGACCACTGCTCACCGGTATTAATTGTAGCGGAGGGCGTAGCTGATCCATCAATGAAAATCTCCGTATTGTCTTCTGTTGCCAACACAAAAATGGCCTCTCCCGCTCCTGCTGACAAGAACCCCTTCATCACTATATAATTCGTACCAATTAAATCGGTGGGAATTAATTGATCGCCCATAATATCAGAGCAACCACCATTGCTGACTGAGTCGTCCTTCAGCGTAACGGCAATGGGTTTATTGGAACTGATATAGCTTCCGGCCGGGTGGTCGGAGGCGGCTGTAGAAAGCGCGGCCATTGAATACGTTTCTCCGGCATTCAACTCAATGTCATAGGCCACACCTGCAGCATGTCCTTCAACAGCTACCGAAGGCACAATAGTAACGATTGTGTTGTCTTCTGTGGCAACAATGTCGACGGTTGAAAGCGGCGTAGGGAAATAGCCGCCATTGTTCCAAACCGTTTGAAAAGGAGTATAATATTCGGTACCCAGGGCATTCCTTCCTTTAAGCGCGAAAATTTCGGGGTTGCATTGGCATGAAGTAATAATCTCATAATAAGCCGTAATAAATGCATTTGAACGAATGCGAATCCCCTTATTCAACACTTGATCAGCAGGTGTATTTTCCAGTTGGTTCAAGAATGCCGTGACATCAACAGAGACCGCTGAGTTTGCCGGAATGTTAGTTGTAATCGGATTGAATGCTGCATTAGCCGGTTGATCGATAACCACCTGAGCTGCATCGCCAAATGCCGCCATGCGAAAGGTAACAGGTGCATCACCATGCCCCGATGTCGCTTCTGGAGCTACGAACCAAAAGAGCGTATCAATCTGCGCTTGAGCACTTATAACTCCCAGCAGCAAAATAATCAAGAGACGGATTTTCATAGGGGCAATATACTAAGCGAAACAAAAAAGAGAAATCAGAGAAATGCAATTAGCTAAAGGACGTAATATTGTATACATGAATAGTGAACAAGATACCAAATCACTTTATGATGGCCAAGCCAATCAGTGGCAAAGAACAGGGCCTATTCTCCTTTCTGATTATTCGGCGCGTCCTTTCGTAATGGAGTTATGTGAACCTCTCAAAGGATGCTCAATCCTCGATATTGGTTGTGGTGAAGGATATGTGGGTAGAGAACTTTTGAAAAAAGGAGCTGCAACTATTCATGGACTCGACATTAGCGAGGCCATGATTGCAAAGGCAATCGAAGAAAAAGACAAGCAGGTTATCGACAACGCTTCGTACGAAGTGCGCGACATACGGGGCCTTGGTGATGGCGAATTTCAAGTCGACACGGTTCTTGCCATGTTTCTATTTAACTATCTCAATGTACCTGATACGGCAGAGGTCATGAAAAAGGCCTATAGCCAGCTTAAACCCGGAGGTCATTTCATCTTTTCTGTACCGCACCCTTCACTTGCCTTTTTGAAACAAGACAAATACCCGTTTTATTTTGAAAAGCGCGGGGGCTACTTCAGCGGAAGAAATATCCTTTTTCCCGGTGAAATCTGGCGCCGCGATGGCATATCGGTTGGAGTTCAATGCGTTCACAAAACCATGGAAGACTATTTCACTTGTATGCGACATGCCGGTTTTCAAACGATGCCTGAAGTATATGAGTTGCATATCAACGAAGAACATGTGCAGCTCGACCCCACCTTCTTTACACCGCTCATCGACCTTCCGTTGCACGTAGCTTTCAAGGTGAAGAAATGAGCTCAAACAAGGCACAACATCAGCTATGGCAGCACCTGCCTTCGGTCGGCGACATTTCCGAAACGCTGCCCACGCACCTCACGGATGAACTGCTCCGCACAAGTGGCAATGCTTCCGATTGGTTGACCAAGCCCAATTCGTTTTCATTGCACTTATCCGATGAACTAAACCAATATAGCCGTCGTTGGATGCAACAACTCGTTTCATCTCCGGGAACTTTGCGCCTTCAACTGGAGGGAACTTATCCCGATGAGCAGCAGCGGCAGTTGTACGCCATCGTTTCGCGCTCGCTGGGGTATCTCAACAACCGTTATGGATATTTCTTTGATGTAAAAGACCGGGGACTCGACTACACGAAAGAAGCAATACCTGTTTCAAAAACCAAGGCGGAAACTGGCTATCATACCGATAGTACGGCCAAGCATTACCTCCCCGATATTGTTGGACTTCTTTGCCTGCAACCTGCTCTTTCAGGCGGAGAATCGCTGATAACCAATGCTGCCAACTTACTCCATTTCCTCGAGGAGCGAAATCCTTCATGGAATAATCTGCTGCACACTCCCCTTTGCCGCGATGTAATTACACCGGGAACCGTTCAAGATCTGGAAGCCATCCGAGCCAACGACATTCCGCTCTTTCAATATGACCATGAAGGTGGTATTACTTTCAGATACATGCGCTATTGGATAGAATCGGCGCTAGAGAAACTCAAAGAACCTACGCCGGCCGGTTTAACCGAACTGCTTGATTCCATTGACAGCTACTTTGCAGAAGAAAGTCACGCCATGTGTTTCCGGCTCGAACGTGGCGACATGCTCTTTGTAAACAACCACTTCCTTTGCCACAACCGAACTGCCTTTGTGGATGGCGATGTACCCAGGGTGTATGTGCGTACATGGATCAATGAACAACCACAAGACTAGACCATTCTCATGCAGTCAATCAACTTCACCGACAACTTTCAATTGGAAGATGACCGCGTTCTTCTGCGACTGCTGCAAACATCCGATATCGAGCATTTAGTTTCTATCTCCGTGAACGAACCTGAAAACTGGCAATATGGTTTGGAAAATGCATCGGGCAAGGACAATTTGGAGAAGTACATCGCCAACGCGTTGAAAGCCCTAAGCGATCGCCAGGCAATTCCGTTTATTATATTCGACAAATCCACGCAGACCTTTGCCGGCAGCACTCGTTACTATCAGCTGAATGCGGCACACAAACGTCTGGCCATCGGATACAGTTGGCTAGGCAATGCTTACAAGCAAACCGGACTGAATAGCCACATCAAATACCTGATGCTGCAGCACGCGTTCGAACATTGGTCGATGGAGCGTGTAGAGTTTATGGCCGATACGCAGAACGAACGAAGCATTCGATCACTGCTTTCGCTAGGTGCCAAACAAGAAGGTGTACTGCGAAGCCATGCCATCAGACCCGATGGCTCTCGCCGTGATACCGCTGTATTGAGCATTCTAAAAAAAGAATGGCTTGAACAAGTCAAGCCATCCCTTCAAATTAAAATTCAATCTCACGGTTAACGTTATGCGCGTGCATCAATCTTTTTGGCGCGATCATACATATTGTCCCAATACGAAGCACGCAGGTTCAGCGCTTTGAGCATGCCCTTGCGCAATTGCAAAGCTGATTCTTCGCCTTCGCTTGCAAGCTCTTCAGCAATGCGCAGCAAAATGAGTCCGTGCTCATCATCTACTTCCGTGTGAAGCGGGAAAAAGACGTAATCAAAAAGGGAGAGCTGGGTGTGCTTCTCAATAGCCTCAATCAAATGTCTGTAAACAAACTTTACGATTGACTCCGTTCCCAAACCAATAGCTCCGACAGCCTCTACCGAAGTTCCGTCTTGAACCAGACTCAAAAACGACTCACGCCAAATCTGTACTTCAATGCCAATCGAATCTTTGCGATCAACGCCCATGGCATCCTGAAAGCGACGGAAAAGCTTCGGATGAGCGATACCCTGCACCCATTCTTCTTTGATCCCCAAAGCAGCTACCGCTTCGATATCGTCGTCGTGCAAATGACCGCTTTCTTCAGCCAAGTTATCGAGCAAATGCTCGCGGTGTTCTGGGCTTTCCAACTTGGAAATCACACCCGTCAAGTAGCGCGGAAACCAAGAGCTATAAGCCCCATACTGCAGCGCAAAATCTTTTAGAACGGCATCCATATTTTTGAATTCGCCGTTCTTAAGAGCTATCAAGTAAGGATGATTAATTGCTCTGTGGTTAAGAGCTTCGTTGATAAGACCATCCATAGATGATACTTGGTCGGTTATCGACTCGTGTATTTTTACTTCCATCGTGGTAAGTTAATTTAGTTATGGGCTAATATATTCCATTCATCAGAATACACGACACAATACCAAAACTTACTGCATCACTAAAATTTGCGAAGGAAGTCGAGGCAGCGTCGGTTGAATTCGTCGGCACGCTCCAGACTAACCAAATGACCGCATCGTTGAACAACTTCGATACTGATGTTTTGGAAACGGCTGGCATACTGCATGGTAGGCTTCAAGAACAAATGATCCTGTCCTCCTACCAACAACAATACGGGTATTTGAGGTTCGAAGCTAAACAGTTTGCGTAAGGTTTGATCGAGGTAACTGCCGTACATGGCGGTCCATTTGCGGTATTCCTCAATGCTCAGGAATTTCGATTCGCGAACAAATATCTCGCGCGACTTTTTGTGGTTCTTCCTGGGCAGTACAATTTTAGCCATCAGACTGTAGAAATTGCGGAACCCAATAATCTTGGCAATCATGAGTCCTGTGCGTGCCAGCAAACGCAGCTTGACATTGAGCGAAACAATAGGTCCTGCAAAAAGCAGACTAGCTACTCCACTGGGTCGCTGTTCATACATCTGCATAGCAATGATGCTTCCCAATGAAACAGCAACAACGTGAATCTGGCTTTTTGTATAACCATCAACCACATCCCAAATGGCTGCCGAAATCCATTCGAAGTCATACTTCGAGCGATGCGCTGTGCGCTCTGCTGAACCTGCATGGCCAGGCAAATCAATTATTAATAAATGATACTCCTCGCCAAATGCCTCCAATTGCTTGCGCCAGGTTCGTGTGCTCCCACCAGCGCCGTGCACCATGAGAACCCAAGCTGCATCAGGATTAGAACAAAGATGTATTTCGTGGTGGAGTTTCAATGTTGAGTACAAACCTTAGTTATCCGAAAGAGTTCAATCAATTCGGATTCAACCGTTGCTCGCTTTGTCTAATCGGTGGCTGATAATCCGGATTCTTGGGGGTGTCGGGACTGTAACCAAAGAGTCGGTTGTCCTTAATAATGGTATCCACATACGTCGGTACCAATTCCTCCCAGCCCCCATAACCGTGTTGAATCATATCGAGAGCATCCTTAGAGTATATGTCAAGCACATCCGGATTGTAATCGGCAATATCAACCAATCGCTTATTGTATATGAGATAATCGTACAAGGGCTTCAAACGAGGATGGACCGGACAGTTCTTGGTCGTAAGCAATTTACCGGTTTTTGCATCTTTAAATGGGTAAACATAAATTTTCAAATCACGACTAAACAGGATTCCGAACGCTTCCAAAATACCTCCGTTCAAATCGCGATAGTACTTCTCGTTGAACAACTCCATAATCATGTTAGTGCCCACGATGATACCCATGCGCCGACTCGTATGCTTTGAAAAGAACTCCACCAGTTTGAAGTATTTGGAGTAGTTCGAAATAAGTACAGTTTGACCGAGCGAGCACAAAATTTCAGCACGATCTAAAAAGTCTTGCTCATCAATATCACCCTCTGCTCGCAAATTATTAAGCGTTATTTCAAACAGCACTTGCACGTTGTTGTGATCAACTTTGTACTCCTTTTCGAAGAGTTTAAAACCCTTCATAATCATATCGATGTTCACCTTGGTTACGGGACGGAAACTTCCACGCAAGGCCAAAATATTCTTCTTATAGAGAATGTCTGCGGCTTGAATGTTTTTGCCGTCGGGTGAAAAAATCACTGCGTCCGTCATTCCATTCTTCACCAGGTGTAATGAGAGCAAACGATTGTCGACATGATCGAAATCGGGACCGCTCATCTCAACCATATCAATTTCTACCTGATCGCGATTCAAATTATCGTATAGCGACAAGATTAATTCCTTAGGCTTAGTGTAGAAGAAATAGCAGCCGTACAACAAATTCACCCCCAACAATCCAACAGTGGCTTGCTGTGCTAATGCATCCATTTCGTGCAATCGCATGTGCAAAATGACCATGTTGGGAGCCTTGTCTGGCGCTGTCTGAAACTTCAAGCCCATCCAGCCGTGACCTTGAATGGTCTTTTGGTAGTTGATGGTTGCAACCGTATCGGCAAAGGAAAAAAACTTTTTAGCTGAGTGTTCGCTTCGTTTCAAACGTTCTTCCATGAGGCGATACTCATGGTTTAGCATATTGACAAGACGTGGCTTACAGACGTACCTCCCCTTCTCTTCCTTACCGTATATAGCATCACTAAAATCCTTATCGTAGGCGCTCATCGCCTTAGCAATCGTGCCGCTGGCTCCTCCCGCCCGAAAGAAATGGCGCACGACTTCTTGCCCTGCACCTATCTCGGCAAAAGTGCCATAAATCTCCTGATTTAAGTTGACACGCAAAGCCTTTTGGCTTGCAGAAAGTATGACGTGTTCGAGTTCCACCTGTTTCGATTAGGAAGTAGGGCAAAAGTAATTGATGCACCCTATGAATGAACGAAGAATTTCGGAAACTTAACTCATCCATGATGTGTTCGCGTTGCATCGACTGTAGTAATTTCGCCAGCATGATCATCACGTTTTTGGGCACAGGCACATCGCAGGGCGTTCCGCTTATTGCTTGCCCTTGTCCAATATGCACCTCAGAGGACCCGCGCGATGCTCGACTGCGCAGCTCGGTGATGATTTCTATCGATGGTAAAAACTTTGTAATCGATAGTGGTCCCGATTTTCGACAGCAAATGCTGCGCGAGAAAGTCAAGTCAATAGAAGGCATCATTTTTACGCACGAGCATAAAGATCACATAGCCGGTCTCGACGATGTCCGAGCCTACAATTTCATCAACAACTGGCGCGCTCAGGTATATTGCACTGAGCAGGTAGCCGAGGCTCTTAAGCGCGAATTTTCTTATGCGTTTTCAGATAAAAAATACCCGGGCGTGCCTGAAATTGATCTCAATATCATCGACGACAGGGCATTTGAAATAGGTCCAGTAGCTTTTCAGCCTATCCAGGTATACCATCTTCGTTTACCCGTATTCGGATTTCGTATTGGCAATTTTGCCTATGTCACAGATGCTAATGTTATACATGAGGAGGAGTTTGAAAAACTGCATGGTCTGGAAGTATTGGTTCTAAACGCACTTCGACGTGAAAAGCATCCTTCCCATTTTACCTTGGAAGAAGCTATCGATATAGCCGCGCGCATTGGAGCTCGGCAAACGTGGTTCACGCATATTAGCCATCAGCTTGGACTGCATGAAGACGTTACCAATGAATTACCCGCAAACATGTTTTTGGCTTATGATGGTTTAAAGTTGGAGGTTTTGAAATGATGTCGGGCATTCTTTATTGGCTCGTATTAAAGCCGATTAGCATGCTTCCTTACAGGGGGCTTTACATACTTTCGGATGTTTTTTATCTGGTATTCTATCATGTGTTGGGCTATCGAAAAAAAGTTGTCCGAGGCAACCTCACACGCTCCTTTCCGGAAAAAACAACAGCGGAAATCATTTCTATTGAAAAAGACTTTTACAGGCACTTCTGCGATTTAGTCTTGGAAAGTCTTAAAAACTTCAGCGCCCATCCCCACCAACTCGCCGCGCGATTTGAGCATCATAATACGGAGGTCTTGGACAACCTTCATGCTGAAGGAAGAAGCGCTATACTCGCCGGAGGGCATTACGGCAATTGGGAAATGTGGGCGCTATCTGCTCCCGCTCATTTTCGACATCGGTTAATGGGCATCTACAAGCGTCTATCGAATAGCTACTTCGATGAGAAAATGCGCAGCACACGCGGAAAATTCGGTTTAGAGCTGGTCTCTACCAAAGAAACCGCCGAATGGTTAAAAGCGCATCAGGAAAACCTATTTGTTGCAGTTTTCGCCATTGACCAATCCCCATCTAACCCTCGCAAGGCTCACTGGATATCATTTTTAGGGCAAGAGACAGCCTGTTTGTTTGGAGCAGAAAAGTATGCAAAAGAGTTCAACCTGGCAATCGTGTTCGGACATCTGCGCAAAGTTTCGCGGGGCAAATATGCAATTGACTACGAACTGGTTACCAAAGAGCCTCTTTCGTATGATCATGGAAAACTCACCGAAAAAATGAGCGCCCTTTTGGAGGAAGACATTCGGCGAGAGCCGCGTTATTGGCTTTGGACGCATAAGCGTTGGAAGCACAAAAGGCCTTCCGACTAAAAAAGGAGACTTTTTTTTTCATAAGACGCTGTATGATGACAGAAATGTCGTAATATTGCGCCCCGTTTTGGGGATCATTTTAAAGAAAACGCATCATGAACCGCATTAAAGAACTCGAGAAAAAGCTCAACCCGGTAAAGGAAATCCCGGCATTTGCTGCTGGTGACAGCATCACTGTAAGCTACAAAATTGTAGAAGGAAACAAGGAGCGTATACAGGAGTTTGCCGGCGTTGTTATTCAGCGCAAAGGTTCAGCAGCTACTGCAACATTCACTGTTCGCAAGATTAGTGGCGGTGTGGGTGTAGAGCGTATCTTCCCTGTTTCATCGCCTTTTATTGAGAGCGTGGTTGTTAC
Organism: Flavobacteriales bacterium; assembly: GCA_044348775.1. Taxonomy (GTDB): domain Bacteria; phylum Bacteroidota; class Bacteroidia; order Flavobacteriales_D; family Sanyastnellaceae; genus JAIBBG01. The sequence goes on from JBIKSC010000017.1 coordinate 15,758, forward strand.
CAAGCGAGGTAAAGTACGTCGTGCACGTATTTTCTACTTGCGTAGCCTCACCGGTAAGGCTAGCCGTATTCAGGAGAAGAAGCGCTTTATTGCCGAAGCGACGAAGTAATTTCATCTGTATCGATGATTTGTGAAATAAAAAGGCGGGGAATTCCCCGCCTTTTCTTTTGCTGTAGAAACCATTCAACCGAATTTGCTGACTCACCACAATGCTCACCCAATTTTCTTGTTTCAACAGCCTTTTCGACTTTTCTAATAAAACTAACCTTAACTCAAATTGTATATCAACTCAATGCAGCATAATATGCACTGCTTCTTATTTTGCCCAATTCGCAACTTAGTTTCGCTCTGGCCATGCAGAGCATTGTATTTCTCCCCATTGGAGGGTATCCGAGATTTTCCAAAGCCACAATAACATGCGACCGATCAAAGTCGTCCTCACATGAGAGATTCACCTTAGTAGCCTTCAAATCGACATGTACCGACAAAACGCCCGGCTGTCGCAGTAACGTTCGGCGAATGCTGTTAGCGCAACCCTCGCAATCGAGGTTCTCAAGTTCGAGTATCATGTGTTTCATGTACTTAGGTTTTGGTGGTTTTGATGTTGCGAACATCAGGGCATTGATAAAGACGAGTCATGACGATTGTCAGACTTCGCGCTGAGATTTGGCGGTAGGAAGACAACCTATGCGAATAGACGTGTTTCCGTTATTCGCCCCTACATTTGCCACATGACTGTTGACAAAAACATTGAGCAAGCCCAGTTGCAGGGTGAGATTGGGAAGTACATAGGTCTCGGGCAAAACAGCCTGGTATTTCAGTTTGAAGAAGCTCCGGGAGGTGTTTTACTGCGCCTCATAACCATAAACTCGATGCACAATCAGAGTTTTCTTTTCCATTCTTGCAACGGAGAAACACGCTCAGAAGCTCTCAAGCAAATGCTGGACTATGTAAAGAGCTACAAAGAGGCGGAGAGCAGCTTCACCATTCAGTGGAACCTCAAAGGTGAGAATATGCTGCACACCTCCTATTTCCGCGCAAAGAATATTTTAGGCGCTCTCGATAAGCTCTATTACGATCGCGATCCTAATAGTATCACAGTTTTCAGTGTCATGATGAACCCTATTTCCTGATTGTCGACCTACCGCACCATCACATCATCAACAAGCTCTCAGTATCGTGTTCTGGGAAGCCGCCATCTCGGATACGCTTTTCCTGTTCACAATGAAGAGGAAGTAAAAGTACACATAGACGCGCTTTGGAAGGAACACCATAATGCAACACACGTCTGCTATGCCTGGCGTCTAGGTTGGGACTACAGCAAATACCGCATGAACGACGACGGCGAGCCATCCGGCACAGCAGGCAAGCCCATTTATGGACAGATTCAATCGGCAGAGCTAACCAATATACTCATTGCTGTAGTTCGCTATTATGGCGGAACCAAGCTTGGCACAGGAGGACTGATAGATGCTTATAAGACCGCCGCTAAGCTATGCATTGAAGAGTCAAGCATAGAAGTGCGTCCTGTTAAAGACAGGTACAGGCTCACTTTCGGTTATGCCGACATGCCCACCATAATGAAAGTGCTGAAAGACCTGGAAATGGAGAAGAACACCATGACCACCGAAGACGTTTGTATGATTGATTTTAACCTGGGAATGACCCGCGCGGAAGAATTGAACAAGGCTTTGGCCGATTGGTCGACCGCCGAACTCGTACATTTAGGGCGTACATAATTCCCATGAAGAAAACCATTCTATTTTTCACAGGAGCCTTGCTTTGGATATCCTGCAAGGAGCAAATGAAGTCGACCGATGCATCTTTGGTTAAAGAAGCCATTCAGCAAGTTATGGATGAGCAGGAGGCAGCCTGGAACCGGGGTGACCTCGAAGGCTTCATGCAGGGCTATTGGAAAAGCGACTCGTTGCGATTCATTGGCAAACGAGGAATAACGTATGGCTGGCAATCCACACTCGATAATTACAAAAAGAGCTACCCAGACTCCGATGCGATGGGGAAACTTCAGTTCACCAATCTGTCCATGGAAATAACAGGCGATTCGTCGACCTATGTCATCGGCAAATGGGAGCTGTTTCGAACTACTGACACACTCGCAGGACATTATAGCCTGCTTTGGAAAAATTTGAACGGCCGCTGGCTCATCATTGCCGATCACTCCAGCTAAAAACAAAAAGCATCATGGCTTCTACCCCAATCACATTTATTATACTCGCCGCCACTGTTCTTGTTTCCTGGCGAGCCTTCGAACAATCTGGGTTGTTCGAAAAACTGCTTCACAGTCCTTATAGGGTGAAACATCAGAAACAATACTACCGATTGTTTTCGCACATGCTGGTGCATGCCGATGGTATTCACCTCGCGTTGAACATGTTTGTCTTTTATTCCTTTGGTCGGGTGATGGAAAGTATTTTCACACTGAATTGGGGTAGCACAAAAGGTGGAGTTATGTTCATTGCTCTGTACGTATTAGGTGGCGCTGCTGCTACCCTTCCCTCTATGCGCAAGCACGGAGACAACTATGGGTATAATTCAGTTGGAGCAAGCGGAGCTGTAAGTGCTCTTCTTATGGCTTACATGATTTTGTTTCCGCTCAATGAAATAGCTTTCTTCTTTATTCCCATGCCGGCCTTTATTGGTGTTTTTGTCTTCTTCCTGCTCGAGCATTTCATGAAACGTAATGTTCGATCGAACATAGCACATGACGCTCACATCTGGGGTGCGTTATTCGGAATCGTATTCATCGCAGTGCTTGTTCCGAATAGCATTCCGCGTTTTATCAGCCAGGTTTTAAGTGTGTTTTGATGGGGGTTGGAGACTGGAGACAAGGCCCTCAACCTTCGTCTTTCGCTAGTGCCTTTGTTTAACAACGTCTGACTTTACTTAGCAGAGAAATGCCGATTGAAAAGCAGACCATCAACCTCGTCTGGATGAAGCGCGACCTGCGCACGCAGGATCACGAGCCACTCATGCTAGCCGAAAAGGCGGGGCTTCCCTACTTCATCGTTTTTTGCTTTGAACCTTCCATTATCAGTCACCCGGATACAAGCACACGTCACGTTCAATTTCAGTATCAAAGCCTATTGAAGGTTAATGAGAAATTGGATGTTTACGGAAGAAACGTGCACCTGGTCTACGGAGAAATGGTCGACGTCCTTTCCTGGTTGTCCATTCACTTCACTATCGCCAACCTGTTCAGCTACCGGGAAAGTGGCATCCGATTGACGTGGTTGCGCGATAAAGCGGTGAAGCAATGGTGCATCGAGCAGCAAGTTGACTGGACCGAATGCAAACGCGACGGCATACAACGCGGCATTCGCAACCGCGAAGGATGGGATAAACAATGGTACGGCTTCATGCATGCACCCATTATTCGCAATTCATTTAGCCAACAGCTGCTGGAAATGCCCAAACACACATTTGCCATTCCTGAGAATTTGCTCTGCGAATGGTCTGACTATCCACGTGAATTTCAGCCGGCAGGTGAAGATATGGCATTTCGTTATCTGCAAAGCTTTGCAGAAATGCGGGGCGTCAACTATAATAAACACATCTCCAAACCGGCCGAGAGTCGCATAAGCTGCGGACGCATCTCTCCTTACTTGGCATGGGGAAATGTTAGTGTTCGACAAGTGTATCGCTTCCTTATAGATCATCCGCAAGGTGGCTCCGGCAAACGCTGGGTCGATGGCTTCCTCACACGCGTGAAATGGCGTGACCATTTTATTCAAAAGTTCGAGGTGGAATGCCGATACGAAACACACTGCGTCAATGCCGGGTATGAATCACTCGTTAAGGAATATAACGCTGCGCACATAGAAGCTTGGGAAAAGGGGCTCACAGGCTTCCCGCTCGTCGATGCATGCATGCGCTGCCTGCATGCCACCGGGTGGATCAACTTCCGTATGCGGGCCATGCTGGTGAGCTTCTTTTGTCATCATTTGTATCAAGACTGGCGCGCAGGCACCTATCATCTGGCGCGTTTGTTTCTTGACTACGAGCCCGGTATTCACTTCCCGCAATTTCAGATGCAAGCGGGCACCACGGGTGTCAATACAGTTCGCATGTACAACCCCGTCAAGCAAAGCCTCGACCACGATCCTGAAGGTACGTTTATCAAAACGTGGGTGCCCGAATTGCGAGCTATTTCCGCAGAGCACATCCACGCACCGCACCTCATGACCTTCGAAGAACAAGAGCTCTGTGGCGTTCATATCGGCAACGACTATCCTTTCCCAATCATTGAATTAGAGTCAGCCGCTCGACACGCTCGCGAAGCCATTTGGGGCCACCGCAAGAAAGACGAGGTGAAGGCCGAGGGCAAGCGTATCGTAGCGACACATGCCCGCAAACGTGCCGTTGTGAAGAAGAAAAAGGGCGGTGAGCAGTTGAGTCTTTTGTAGGATTGAAGGGGGCGGCATCCACTCATTCTCATTGTGTTTCTGATTCTGATTCTAAAAATTTCCACAAAGAGAAACACAAGCAGAAACAGAAGGAGAAAGGCCGCCAAACGCCCCCAGTAATCAGTCTCCAGTCCCGGGATCAACCGGTTCCCCTACGATCCCAAAATCCTCTTCGCCGAAAGTGTACATCCAACACTTAGATTTGCCCTCACCTATTCAAACCCTATGAAAACCATTTTACGCTCTATTGCGGCATTCTCTCTTGCGGGAATCATCATTGCTTGTGGCAA
>JBIKSC010000018.1:0-20368 GCA_044348775.1 Flavobacteriales bacterium
TTCAGTGATTAATCATTATGGCAATTACAAGCGATGCTATCGGTGAGCTGAAAGAGCGCGTGACCGCGCTTGGGAGGTACCTTTGACGTTGAAGTAAAACTACTTCAGATAAAGGAAGACGAAAAGCTAACACAAGATCCCGACTTCTGGAACGACGCCAAAAAGGCGGAGCAGGTGATGCGTCAAATACGTAATAAAAAAATCTGGACGGATGCATTCAAGCATTGTTCTGATTCCGTTGAAGATTTGGCTGTTCTTTATGACTTCTTCAAAGAGCAAGCGGCTACAGAAGAAGAATTGGACGCACAATTCAAACTGGCTTCTGCACGCGTAGAAGACCTCGAATTCAAAAACATGTTGAGCTCTGAAGAAGACAGTCTGAACGCTGTTCTTCAGATAACTGCAGGTGCAGGCGGAACGGAAAGTTGCGACTGGGCCGGCATTCTCATGCGTATGTATGTGATGTGGGCGCAGAAAAACGGACACACCGTAAAAGAACTTGACATGCAGGAAGGCGATGTAGCAGGTGTAAAACAATGCACATTGGAAATCGATGGAGAGTTTGCATTCGGCATGCTCAAAGGCGAAAACGGTGTGCATCGACTGGTGCGCATATCTCCTTTCGACTCCAACGCTCGAAGGCACACTTCGTTCGTGAGTGTGTATGTGTACCCGCTTGTCGACGACTCCATCGAAATCGCCATCAACCCCTCAGACATCACATGGGACACCTTCCGAAGCGGCGGTGCGGGCGGACAAAACGTAAACAAAGTTGAAACCGGTGTGCGCCTGCGACACGCGCCTACCGGCATCATCATCGACAATACAGAAACACGTTCACAGCTTCAGAACAAAGAAAAGGCAATGCAGTTGTTGAAATCGCAGCTCTATGAAATGGAGCTCGAAAAACGCAACGCAGCCCGAAGCGAGATTGAAGCAACGAAGAAAAAGATTGAGTGGGGCTCTCAGATTCGCAACTACGTTATGCAGCCATACAAATTGGTGAAAGACGTTCGAACAGGAGTTGAAACATCGGATGTTGATGCTGTGATGGATGGGTATATCGATGAGTTCCTCAAAGGCTATCTCATGCAAAAAGGCAAAGCCGCAGAAACCTTTTAATACAAGAAGATTTACGCAACATATGGAATACAGAATCGAAAAAGACACCATGGGCGAGGTTAAAGTTCCCGCTCATGTTTACTGGGGCGCACAAACCGAGCGCTCACGGAACAACTTCAAAATTGGTCCGGAAGCATCGATGCCGAAAGAGATCATTCGCGCATTCGCAATTTTGAAAAAAGCAGCTGCACACGCCAACTGCGAGCTAGGCGTCTTGCCGGCAGAAAAACGAGATGCAATAGGAGCCGTTTGTGATGAGATCCTTGCAGGAAAACTCGATGACCAATTCCCGCTCGTCATTTGGCAGACCGGCAGCGGCACACAAAGCAACATGAACGTAAACGAAGTAGTTGCTAATCGCTCACACGTTCTACTAGGCGGAAAATTGGGCGAAAGTGAAATGTTGCTCGGTGCAAACGACGATGTAAACAAATCGCAATCTTCGAACGACACCTACCCTACCGCCATGCACATCGCAGCATACGAATCGGTGGTGAAGAAAACCATTCCGGGTGTTAAGCTTCTCCGCAATACGCTTCATGCGAAAAGCAAAGAATTCATGAACGTAGTAAAAATTGGCCGCACCCACTTGATGGATGCTACACCGGTAACACTGGGTCAAGAATTGAGCGGATATGTTGCTCAACTTGATCATGGCTTGCGCGCCCTCAACAACACACTTTCACATTTAGGCGAGCTCGCTCTTGGCGGCACAGCTGTAGGTACAGGGTTGAACGCACCAAAAGGATATTCTGAATTGGTCGCTAAAAAAATCGCGGAATTCAGCGGTCTTCCTTTCAGCAGTGCTCCCAACAAATTCGAAGCACTCGCAGCACACGACGGCATAGTTGAAAGCCATGGTGCACTGAAGCAACTAGCCGTTTCGCTCAACAAAATCGCGAACGACATTCGAATGATGGCGAGCGGGCCACGCAGTGGAATCGGGGAGATTTTCATTCCCGAAAACGAACCCGGAAGCAGCATCATGCCCGGCAAGGTTAACCCAACCCAATGCGAAGCGCTTACCATGGTTTGCGCTCAAGTGATGGGCAACGATGTAGCCATTACGGTAGGCGGCACTCAGGGACATTACGAGTTGAATGTATTCAAGCCGATGATGGCTTATAACTTCCTGCAAAGCGCAGAGTTACTTGGAGATGCTTGTGTGTCATTCAACGATCATTGCGCAGTTGGTATTGAGCCCAACCACGATCGCATTCAACAACTCGTTGATCAATCGCTCATGCTGGTTACAGCGCTCAACACAAAGATCGGATACTACAAGGCGGCTGAAATCGCGAAGGCAGCGCACAAGAACGGAACAACCCTGAAAGAAGAAGCCGTTCGTCTTGGACATGTTACCGCTGAAGACTATGACCAGTGGGTTATTCCTGCCAACATGGTAGGTACGCTTTCTTAAGCTCAATCAACCTATGAAAACGCAGAGAGGGATTCCTTCTCTGCGTTTTCTTTTATAACGATGTGGTAAATGTTCTCGTCACAAGGGATCAACATCCACACTCAATCTCACCTGCTTAAAATCGGCTTCCGCCAATCGCAAACGCATCATTTGAATAACGGTTGCCTTGATGGCTTCACTCTCCTTTTTCTTGTCGAATCGCACCAAAAATTGTTGTAGAAAATAGTTGTTGATACGCGGGATATAGGGGCGTTCAGGACCTAGAATTCTATCTTTTAAAACAGGTGCCAGCAAACGCTGAATTTCCTGTGCTGCGCGCTGCACGACAGCATCATCCTTGTGCTTAAGCGTTATGCGCATTAGACGCACAAAGGGCGGATAAACGAACTGATAACGTTCCTTTACCTCACGATCATAAAAAGAGCGATAATCGCCCTTGCTTATCAAATCCAGCAGCCAATGATCGGGGTTGTACGTTTGGATAAGCACCTTTCCGCGCTTGTTCTTGCGACCGGCTCTTCCTGCCACCTGCATCATAATCTGAAAACTTCGCTCCATGGCGCGGAAGTCGGGATAGTTCATCATCTTATCGGCGCTCAGTATTCCGACCAACGAAACGTTATCGAAATCAAGCCCCTTGGTGACCATTTGCGTCCCAACCAAAATGCGCGTGTGCCCTGATTCAAATTCACTGATAATTTTTTGATAGCTCGACTTGCTGCGTGTCGTATCCAAATCCATCCGCTGCACACGCACATCCGGAAAATGCACTTGCAGATCTTCCTCGATTTTTTCCGTTCCGAAACCAAGCATCTTCATTTCGACCGAACCACAAGCATGGCAAGCGGGTACAGGCGAAGTTGAATAACCACAATAGTGACAGCGCAATTGATGGGAGAACTTGTGGTAGGTAAGACTCACATCGCAGCGAGTGCACATAGGCACCCAGCCACAGCTTTCACATTCCCACAATGGCGAATACCCTCTTCGATTCTGAAAAAGAATAATTTGCTCGCCGGCCTCCAACACACGCTGCATTTCACTCAACAATTGTTCCGTGAAATGACTGTGCATAGTCTTAGCCTTGATTTCCTTTCGCACATCACACAGCACAACTTCCGGCAATTGCATGCCGCCAAAGCGTTCATTCAATTCCACAAGACCGTATCGACCATTGACCGCATTCCAATACGACTCAATGGAAGGAGTAGCTGATCCGAGCAACACTTTTGCCTGATATCGTGAAGCAAGCCACAGAGCAGTGTCTCTGCCTTGATAGCGGGGGGACGGGTCATTCTGTTTAAAACTCTGCTCATGTTCTTCATCGACAATTACTAGTCCCAATCGGCTAAATGGCAAAAAGAGTGCACTTCGTGCACCCAAGACTACATCACACTCTCCGGGCACATCGCTCAAAACTTTATTCCATACCTCGGTGCGCTCATTATCGCTATACCCGCTGTGATAAACACCCACCCGCTTCCCAAAGAACTTACGCAGTCGCTCAATAATCTGTGTCGTAAGCGCAATCTCAGGAAGTAAAAACAGCACCTGTTTACCAAGCGCAAGAGTTTCTTCGATAATAGAGGCATATACCTCGGTTTTACCACTCGACGTCACACCATGCAAAAGGCAAACATCCCTTTCGCTCCAACTTTCAACGATAGCATTCTTGGCACCCAGCTGTGCCGGCGACAATTCGCGCGTGGGATTAGTATGAAGTAGCCCGGCATTGAGTCTTCCCACCTCGCGAGTGATACACACAAAAATTTCCTTTTCAATCAAGGCCGAAACAACAGCACTCTGCACTCCTTGTTTCTGCAGCTTCAAACGTTCCAATTCAGGCAGTCGATTACCATCCCAATTCACGAGTTGAAGAAATAGCATCAATGCTTCGCTTTGCTTTTGTGCACGGCGAGTCTCCAAGTCAGCAAACAACTTTTGAAGTGCAGACTCTGAAGCGTAAGCACTATGCAAGGAAATAAAATCAGCTGTTTTGGGTTTGAACTTTTCCTTAATCTCCTCCTCACTGCGCAACCAACCGGCCTCAACCAAACGTTTCACAATTGGCTGCACTTGTTTTATGGACAACAACTCGGCTATTTCATCCAACTTCATAACTCCACGTGAACGAAGGGCGCGAATAACCATTTGTTCTCTGTCGGGCCATATACTCTCATCCTCATCAATTACCAGTACAAATTGCGTTTCACTGGAAAGTTTCAATCCTGCAGGAAGTGCAGCATTCATCACATCGCCCATCGTGCAGCAGTAATAGGTGGCCATCCAATCCCACAACGCTAACTGCTGAGGTCTCACCAACGGATGCTCATCAAGCAAGGCATCTATGTACTTTGCCTGATAATTTGCAGGCCCTTGTTGATGCAAGCTGCGAATAATACCGGTAATGAGCTTTGATTTACCTAGCGGCACAACGACGCGCTGTCCAACAACTACATGATTGTTCCAGTCGAATGGCACCCGATAAGTAAGCGGCACGGGCAATGCTTGTGGCACAATGACATCTGCGAATAAAGTAACCCGTTCCATTAGCGCGAAGATAAGGTTCGCTGATTTTCGATTCGCTTACGCTTCGAATCGAAAAACAAAAGGCCCACCGAAAAGGCAGGCCAGTTGTTTTATCAAAAGAACAAAAACTTTTTATCGAACGATAGGCAAACGCTGAGTTACAGTTGATTCGCCATTGCTGAATTGGATGAAATAGATTCCGCTGACGAATTCACTGGCATCAACATCAATTCTACGAGACTCACCAGCGTTCAAATCACCAACAAACAGGTTGCTTACGCGGCGGCCATTCATATCGAAGGCATCCACTCCCCATCGGCCGGCTTCATGCGCTGTAAACTGCACATTCAAACGATCCAGAGAAGCCTGCCAAGTTTTCATTTCAGGTTGTTCCAACATTGGCGCAGACTGTGGCTGTTCGAAGAAAATAACTTGCGTGTGACAAGTCTCATTCCCGCTACAATCAATTGCACACCAGATGCGCTCATAAATTGGGCACAATGAACCCGCCTCGCCCAGCTCAGTGAAAATTACCTCGACATCACCTGAACAATTATCTACTGCAGTCACTTCCGGAACTTCAGGCAATGCATCACCACACACCAAAACGATATTCTCCGGATACTGGCTCAGTACTGGCGCCGTTTGGTCTACATAGGTGATAATCTGAACCTCTTGCGTAACATTACCACATTCATCCTCGGCGGTCCAGCGGCGAGTCATTACCAACGTGCATCCAATAGTTTCCATAGTTTCCGTTAGCGTAAAGACAGGAAGGACGGTGCAATTATCAATAACAAATACATCCGCATTTGGAATAGCTTCACCACAATCCAAGGTTAAGTCGGCAGGAACACCTTCTATTTGAGGACCTTCTGTATCACTCACATTCAGCGTATAAGAAGCAGAAGTTGAATTTCCGCACTCATCTGTAAGCGTGCAAGTTCGAGTTGTCACATAGCTGTTAGGGCAATCTCCTGGCGTTATCTCTTCGCTCCAAGTAACGGTTACTTCAGAGCAGTTCTCGGTATACTCGATGTAAGATTCTTCTACCGGCATAACCTCATCGCATGAGACCAACGCAGAAACAGGGAAGGTCAAAAATACAGGTGCAACTAGATCGCTTACCACAAGCGTCTGTTCAGCTTGTGCACTATTTCCGCATGCATCTGTAGCCGTGTAAGTTCGTGTGCGAGCTCCACACGCACCATCAACGAAAGTGTCGTTAAATGTAACAATCACATCGCCACAATTATCCGATGCCGTAGCCAAAGCAGCTGAAGCATTCTCGCATGACAATTCAACTACCGCGTTGAATTCGTTGAAAATCGGCGGCACATCATCAACAAACGAAATGGTTTGAATGTGCGAAGAAGTGTTGCCACATGCATCAGTCGCCACGTATGTTCGGGTAATCGTATAAGAACCTGCGCAAGAACCTGTTTCCGTAAATTCTGTGAAAGTAACTTCAGCAGGCTCTGAGCAAGCGTCCGAAACCTGCGGCAGTTCAACGCTAGGAGAAGCATCGCCGCAAGACAAGGTAATGTCCGAAGGAGCATTCAGGAATACAGGACCCTCTTCATCTACAAATTGAATAATCTGAACAAAGGTGGCGGTATTACCACAGGCATCTGTCGCAGTATACTCACGCATTATCTGATAACCACAACCGAAGCTTTGCGACTCATCCGTATGTGACATAACCACATCACCGCAGGCATCGACAGCCACAACATCAGCGTTCGGAACAGCATCACTGCAACTTAAGATAATCGTTTGCGCGATACCATCAAAGCTTGGAGCTTCGTCATCAATCACAGTTACTTGCTGCTCAGCCGTCGCCCAATTACCGCAACCATCTGTTGCAGTGAAGACTCGCACAAAGCTATTCCCGCAATCACCAATGGAGAATTGTTCCTCGGAAATGGTAACTTCAGAACAACCATCAATGGCAACCGCATCCTCCAGCGAAGATTCATCACCGCAACTGATTGTAGCAGCTGCAGGAACAGATATAAAGATTGGCGCAATGTTATCAATGAATGTAATTTCCTGAACAATGCTTGTAGTATTTCCGCAAGCATCGGAAGCCATATAAATACGCTGCACTGTTGTACCACAAGAAGATGGAAGTAATTGATCCTCCACAGTAATAACAACATCATCAGCCGATAAGCAATTATCCGTTGCAGAGGTAGCTGTGATAGGTAGCTCTTCACCACAGAAGATTGCAGTATCAGCAGGCACACCAACGAGAACCGGCGCTACTTCATCGACCACGTAAATATTCTGAGTTGCTGAAACACTGTTACCACAAGCGTCAGTTACCGTATAAGTTCTTTCAATGTTATATCCTCCCGGACAACCTCCCGGTACCAGAATATCATTGACAGAAGCGCTTGCCGCAGAGCAATTATCTTCAAAAACAATATCGGTGGCATCAGCAGTTGGCACTTGGTCGCAACCGGCAGTGACATCCTCGGGTAAAGAAAGAATCGTTGGAGCAGAGTTATCCGCATATTGAATTTCCTGATCGAACGTGGCAACATTGCCACATGCGTCAGTAGCCATCCAGTGACGCACCAGAGAACCGGAACAACCTTGGCCGGCGGGGGCCTCATCTTCGAACGTAATGGTTACCTCCGAACAATCATCTTGAACTACCGGTAGCGGGCCATCTTCGGAAAGAGCACCGCAGGCAGACACAACATTCTCGGGAGCAGAGATGAAAACAGGAGGTGTAGTGTCTTCGAGAATAATGAATTGCTGCGCTGTCGCTGTATTGCCACAACCATCCACAGCAGTGTAATTACGTAACAATATGGAACCGCAATCAGACGGAATCTCTGTTTGCGTATAATCGAGAGAAGTAATTTGAGAACATGCATCGGTAACTTCCGGTGCAGGAAGTTCAAGCGCATTTATGTCGTCGCCGCATGAAGCGTAAATTGTATCTACTGCATTCACGAACTCAGGTCCAACATTATCCGTCAAACTAAATGTACGCTCCTCGGTAGTTGTATTACCACAATTATCAGTTGCTGTCCACGTGTAGGTAACGATACTTCCGCAATTACCGGGAACCGATTCTTCAGACACAATTACCGCAACCTCTGTGTCACAATTGTCGGTAGCTGTTACCTGAGCAGCAATCGACTCACCACCGCAAGAACCCTCGGTAGATTCCGGAATACCTGATAACACCGGAGCTTGCGTGTCGATTAATGTAACAATGGTAGATTCCAACGCTTGATTACCACAGCCATCAAAAGCTCTCCAGATACGGATGTAGCTTCCGGCACAATCGAACAATGGCTCATCAGTCCAGGCGAGAGTTACCTGTGAGCAATCATCATTGACGATTGCAGTATCCAAAACAAACTCATCACCACAGTTAAGGGTAACCGATTCGGGTATGTAGCTGAATTCAGGATCAGCACTATCAACGAATGTAATTATCTGCGTCGCAGAGGAGGAGTTTCCGCAAGCGTCAATTGCTGTCCAAGTTGAAGTAGTGATGTATCCACATGATTGATCTTCTGTGAACACATTCGCGGTGAGCGTGAACTCACTGCAGTTATCAGTAGCAGTAGGTTCACCTGTTGGAACTTCATCACCACAATCCAAATCAGCGCTCGCAGGAACATTATCAATCAGTGGTGCCTGGTTATCGGCCACCTGCACTGTCCAAGCCTGAGAAACACTATTACCACATCCATCTGTAATTGTGTAGGTGCGAACAAGTGTGTAATTGGCGGCGCAAACTCCCGCTGTAATTACATCAGACTGTGCAAGCGTAGTATTGAAACAGACAGAAGTATACTCCACAACAGGATTTAAATCAGCAGCAGCTTCACAACTCAACAGTGTATCATTCGGGAAAACGGTAAACTCCGGCTCACCCTCATCGATGAGATAAATTGTTTGGGCAGCGCTGGAGGAATTACCGCAACCGTCCGTTGCGGTGTAATTGCGAGTCACAATACCAGGGCAACCCGCCTCTTGAACGTCATCGGTGTATGTAATAATCACGTTAGAACAGTTGTCAATAGCTCCCGCATAGATGCTGTCGGCTAAAGCACATGGAACGAATAATGGAGATTCGATTGCTCCAAAAACGGGAGCAATTTCATCCACGATGGTAATTGTGCGCGTTGCGAAGGCAACAGCTCCGCAGGCATCCTCTGCACGATAGCTATAGGTAAAAGCAGATGCTCCGCATTCAGCTGTTTCGGTTTCACATGCGCGATCCACATTTACGTCGCCATTTCCGGCAACTGCTTCACCGTTGAACGTGCCCGAGTATGAGAACCAACCGCTCATACCATCATTAGCATTTTTGTTATTTGCAGCAACTCCCACCTGAAAACCAAAATAATAATTGGATGGTAAGTGCTGCAAGCTCAACTGAGAACCGGCAAGAGTACCGATACCCGTTATGTTTGAAAAGACAGGTTTCAATTCGTAATACATCCAATCGAGATAATTGCCCGCTGCAAGGCCAAGATCATTCTTGTAACCTCTACCCAACTCAGACCAATCTGTCCAACCAAGGCCGTTCTCAAAATACATGTCCACTGTCATTTGCCACGACGAGTTAACTGAATTTTGAATCGTTCCGGTGAGGCGCCCTGTTCCATTAGCATAGAATGTCAGCGCTTGATCGCCTATGAAATTCCATGCAACCGAAGGCGCATCCAACAGCGGAAGCCACACAGCCCAATCGACACCAGGGCCCACGGCCGTAGTCACATCACAGCTGGCTGTGACATTGCCGGTCTCAGCAACAAAAACGTCAACAGAAACAGGACCAGCGCAATCGCTAATGGCAGTAACACCATCAGCCGAAGGCAAAGCGTCGCCACAAGCGACAGTTGCATTAGCACCAACATTCAGCAATGTCGGTTGCGCCTGCACCCAGAGAAAAGAAATAGTGAGCAGAACCGTGAAGAAAGTGCTAAAAAGCAAATTGCCGGCTCGCAAAGTGAGGTTAATAGGAAACATGTAGAAAAAAATTAGGGTTGGTAATTGGCCTTCATGAAGCGTTCAAATGCCACATGCAGACATTCAAATGAAACCCATGATTCGATGATTGTATATGACATGTATCCAATCTTTTCAACCATATAAATCATGTGATGAAAATCAATAGCAGCAAAGGGTAGCAAAAAGCTATGTTCAATACTTGATGTTTTTTCGCATCCCTGACATTTCTACGAATCGATAAAACATATCGCTTAAATAAAAAAAGGCACCCGATCTGGGTGCCTTTTCAATCTTATTTGGCTGATTAGGCCTTCTTCTTATCCAAAACGTCATCTATCATTCCGTATTCCTTCGCTTCAGAGGCTATCATCCAATAATCGCGATCACTATCGGCCCAAACCTGATCGTAAGGCTTACCACTATGATGAGCAATTATATCGTACAATTCCTTTTTGAGCTTTTGAATTTCACGCGCTGTGATTTCAATGTCGCTAGCTTGCCCACGAGCACCACCAAGCGGTTGGTGAATCATTACCCGTGAATGCTTGAGTCCGGTGCGCTTGCCGGCTTCACCTGCACACAACAACACAGCACCCATACTAGCAGCCATGCCGGTGCAAATAGTCGCCACATCGGGGTTGATGTATTGCATCGTGTCGTAGATACCCAAACCGGCGTAAACACTGCCTCCCGGTGAGTTGATGTATATCTGAATGTCTTTTTTTGAATCTGCACTTTCCAGGAAGAGCAACTGAGCTTGGATAATATTTGCGATATAATCATCGATTTCTGTACCGAGGAAGATAATGCGATCGGCCATAAGGCGCGAGAACACATCTACTTCGCGGAAAGGCATGTTGCGCTCTTCAATGACTGTGCGAGTCATATTTTCAGCACCGTAAACATGGCTTATTACATCATCGACTACGGTGCCGCTGATTCCATGATTACTTGTTGCATATTTTCTGAATTCTTTTCTATTAATCATTGTCTTACTAATTATTAGGCGCAAATTAATTGTGGATAATGAGAGTTACGGGCCTGAAAAAAGGAAGATGTTCACAATGCCTTGATCACTAACAATCCGTGCGTCATGATGTGTCAAATCAATTGTGTTAACTTTTATGGCTAACTTTCGCGCATGAAATTCCTAACTTTCATCATCATTTTTATCACCCCCATTTGGGTTTACGGTCAGTTCATCCCCATAAATCTAAAGATGGATGTATCCACAGGAAACCATTTCCTCCACTCACAGGTTACAGAAGGTTACAAAATAGAAAAATCGATGCCGCACAATGTAGCGGGAGGCCTTAATTATCTGCTGAAAGAGAACTTATACCTTCGAAGTGAGGTAGGTGTGGATCTCAACAGGCCTGCTGATGGTTCGCTCTACTTCCGAAACGATTACTTTCGAGTAACGATGGGGGTTTCCACAAATCTATTACAATTACATTACTTAAAAACACCCGGTCAAAATCACGCTATTCAACTTTGGCATGACAAGTTCAAATTGTATGGTTTTGTAGGGTTAGGCGTGAGCGCAATGATTAATAAAATGCGATTCAGTAGCGACTATGACCGGCGCATATACATTTACGATTACATGGCCAACTTCTGCGCCGCACTGACACCTACCTTCCAAATCAACCGATACAACGCACTATTTGTGCGCGCTATGATGGTAGGTCATATACGTCAGGCCTACAATTTTGACTTAATGGGCAATAACGATAACCGAGGTTTTGATGGGGGATTCATGATAGCAAGCATTGGTTATTCCTTTACTCCTTTCAAGTCGATGGCAGGCGCGCGCACCATTAATTAAGATTGCAATTCATGAAATACCAGCTGGCTATAGATCGAGGAAACTCGCTAACCAAACTCTCGGTTTTCGATGGCAATGCAATTGTAAAAGTAGAATCACTTGAAGACTCTCTTCTGGCATCCGGGATAACGGCGATATGTTCTTCGTTCGATGTCGGTTTATCTATTTTTTCGGATGTCCGCGATCGGTATTCGAATGATGAAATTCTGAACATGCTTCCCGCAGGGTGTATGCAGGTTTCAATGGAATTGCAATTTCCTTTTACCATTCATTACAGCACACCGGAGACAATCGGACACGACAGGCTTGCCAATCTTTCAGGAGCTCGCTCCATTCGTCCACATGGCAATATTCTGGTGGTCGACTTCGGCACCTGCATCACTTACTCTTTGCTGTTGGATGAAGCATTCTGCGGCGGCTCTATTTCACCCGGTCGTCAAATGAGGCTTCGCTGCCTGCATGACTATACGGGAAGCCTTCCCCTTGTAAAAACGAGCGACACCCCACCCACTCTAGTGGGAAATTCAACGACAGGGTCAATCCTATCGGGTGTGGAATACGCTGTATTGCTCGAAACCGATGCGATGATTGCTGCTTACCACAAAAAGTTTAATGACTTGGAAGTCATAATTACAGGTGGTGATTATTCATTTTTTGAGAACAACCTGAAAAGTGCGATTTTTGCAGCACCTCAATTAACTCAGATTGGCCTGCATGAAATTCTTCGAAGTAATAAACATTAAGCTTTTTGCGGTCGCTCTCTTCATTCTGTCTTTCGGTAAGGCACAGGCACAACACAATCCAAATTCTGTATACTCCCGCTTCGGACTCGGCTTACTGGACAACACGGGCAACGTTACTCATTACGGCATGGGAGGCATCACATCACCTATTTCTGACCCGATTGCTCTGAATATTGCCAACCCGGCCTCTTACTCTTTCCTAGAAGTAACCAACTTGCAATGCACAATCAAGGGAATCAGCTCAACTGCATCAACCAATACAGAATCGACGAATTACCTCAACGGACAAATCCATGAATTGAGCATGGGTTTTAAAAAACCCAATGCAAAATGGGCCATGGCTTTCGGTCTATCACCATACAGTGCGGTCGACTATAAATTCGCGACAAGAGATACTCTGAGTGACTCGCTTTTCGCCAGCTACAATTATTCAGGACGTGGAGGGCTCAATAAAGCGACGCTAGGATTTTCCCGCCTTTTTCGAATGGGTGGCATGGCTTCCGGAGATAGCACAAGTAATCGACTGCATCAGTTGTCATTAGGTGTAAACGCTCATTATATGTTTGGCAATATCACGCGTGAAAACGTAGCAGCGTTCAGTCAATCAGAGCATTACACTACTGTCGAAAATCACAACCTCTGGGTGAAAGGAATTGCTTGGGAAGCAGGTTTGCAATACAAGGTAAATCTAACTACTCGTCGTGACCCCCAAAACCGTATTATCGGTGGTTCAGCTCTTCAACTAGGATGCACATATTCACTGAATTCTAATTTATCTGCTGAATACAGTGAGCTCCTCTATTCGTTGCGTATAGCCTCCAACACAGCGTACCGCGACACCGCTCTATTTCTAGATGCATTGAAGGGCAGGCTAAAAATTCCGCAAAGATTGCAAGCCGGAATTGCTTACAAGTTATTCAATAAGAAGTGGGGAACCTTTGTCTTGGCAGGCGAGTACAGATTGCAAGACTGGTCAAACTATCGCTTGGAAATCACGGAGGATGTCGATCTAGACAATGGTTTGCAAGCATCATCCAGCTGGGCGGCAGGCATAGAGTACAAGCCAACCACCGATGTCAGTAACAATATCTTCAACCGTCTTTATTATCGAGCCGGTTACCGCAGTTATCAGTCTGAGCTCGTTGTCAATTCAGTGCGCATTGTTCAGCAAGCTACCACAGCAGGCATTACAATTCCCATTACACGATCACAATCCAGAATTCATTTGGGTGCTGAATGGGGCACACGTGGCACGCGCGAAGCCAATTTAGTTGAAGAAAAGTATATCGGTTTCATGGTTGGCTTTTCGCTATCCCCTTCTTCATTCGATCGTTGGTTCCGACAAGTGAAATACGACTAATGAGTTGGACCGGGAGCATAGGGTTTTTGATGGTGATAGGTTTACTTGTGAGCTGTCGCAACGATATCGAGCAGGTTCGAGCTATAACTGACAAAAACACGTATCCCGTTCAGACAAGTCATAATGCACAGTATTCCTTTTCAGAAAAAGGCAAAATGCAAACACGCTTGGAGGCAACCTTGTTGGAGCAGTTCGCCTTGGACGGCGACGAAGACTATTTGTTGGCTAGCAATGGATTCACCATGATTTTCTTTGACGCCTCAGAAGTGGAGGAAGCAAGAATAACAGCAAGAAATGGCAAATATGAGGAGAAGAAAAAACTGCTTACAGCATGGGACCAAGTAGTGCTCACTAACAAAGCCGGCGAGAAACTAGAAACAGAGCAGCTCATCTATCTTCAGGACAGTGCGCGGATAGTGACAGACAAGCAAGTGGTTATCACACTCAGCGGCGGAACCATATTGCGCGGACGGGGATTGGAAAGTAACGACAGCTTCACTCAATACCGGATTATTCAGCCAACAGGCGATATTCTTGTAGAAGAAAACCAAGACAGCATACATGGAAAAAACGAATAAAATCATTGAAAACTTCTGGCTCGTATTCACGATTGCCTCCTTCGTTTTCGCATGTTATTCTATCATAGCCTTTGAACCGTGGCGTACCGAAATCAATAAGTTTTTCATACCCGGTATTTCCTTCTTCTGGTGGATGTTTCGTAGAAAAATGCGTTTGCGCATTGAGCGCAACAATACGCCCCAATAGGACCTGCAAGGGCTCGCTTTGAATTTACTACCTTTGCTCGACATTATTCGGTTACGCAGGATTACCATTCCCTGATTAGCCGACTCACTTGATGGACTCCTATTGGCCCCTAGTCATTTTTCTCTCCTTGATCGCTTCTGCTTTTTCCAGCGGGATGGAAATAGCGTTCATCACTGCCAACAAGCTTAAAATTGAGCTCGACAAAAAGCAAGGGGTATTTGCTTCCAACATCATTGGGCACTTCATCAATAAGCCAAAACTGTTCATTGCAACGATGCTCATTGGAAACAATGCAGCTCTTGTTGTATACGGTCTCTACATGGGCGAAGTAATTGAGCATTCCATAGCGTATCAATTTCCGGCTTTTTCCATCGCTGTCGGCGATTTTGGAGTAGTGCTCACCCAAACAATTCTATCCACCATTATCGTATTAGTATTCGCAGAGTTCATTCCGAAAGCGATTTTCAGCATCAATCCCAACCGATGGCTCAACATGATGGCCGTGCCTCTTGCCGTATGGTATGGTGTGCTCTATGCGTTTGCTTGGATAGTAACCGGAATATCCGATTTGTTCATACGACTAGTTGTGCGCAAGGAAATAAAAGATGAAGAAGTAGAATTCGGTCGTATCGACCTCGACCACTACCTTGAACAGGCGACAGGCAATATCGATCAAAGCAAAGCCATCGATCACGAAATACAGATTTTCCAGAACGCCCTCGATTTTTCAAATCTCAAAGCCCGCGATTGTCTATTGCCTCGCAACGAAATAGTGGCAATCGACATTACAGACACCATCGAGAATTTGAAAAAACGCTTTATCGATACCCGACTGTCTAAAATTCTGGTGTACCGGGAAAGCATCGATCACGTTATTGGTTACGTGCATTCGTATGAACTTTTCAAAAGGCCGGTTCACATACAACACATTCTCCGCCCAATTTCTATCATTCCGGAACCCATGCCTGCATATGAAATTCTAGAATTATTCATCAAACAAAAGAAGCAAGTTGCAGTAGTGGTAGATGAGTTTGGCGGCACAGCCGGCATGATAACCATGGAAGACATTGTTGAAGAGATTTTCGGAGAAATCGAAGACGAACACGACAAAGAAGAAAATACCGAATTACAGCATGCCGATGGATCGTACGATTTTTCTGCTCGTCTGGAAATCGACTATCTCAACAACAAGTACAAACTCGAACTACCGGAAAACCAGGAAGCATATGACACGCTCGGCGGATTGATACTTTACTTGCGGGGCGACATACCGGAAGAAATGGAAACCATCACCCATGCCGCTTATACTTTCACCCCTCTCAAGGTGAGTGAAACCCGCATTGAATTGGTGAAAATCACAGTTCAGGCCTAAGAAGCTACAGCGAAACCTAGTCGTTATCGCTTCATTTTCAATGGTTTTAGCAAACTCATCCGTTTTATAAATACTGAATGTCAATTATTTAAGGTCGCCTGCTTGAAGTATGGCGTCTATTTACGATATTCGCAGCCCAAAATTTTAAGATAAACTGACTTATGGCAATGATTGAAAAAATCCGACAGCAGCGTGGTTTGTTGTTGGTAATGGTAGGTGTAGGCCTTCTCTCCTTCCTAATCCCTTACGACGCGGTGATGTCGCTTTTTGGAAATAACAATGCGGCAATTGGTGAAATAGACGGACAATCTATCAGCGCGCAGGAATGGCAACGTGCACTTCAAGACCGCGAGCCACTTTTCCAATACCAGGGCAACGAACAGAGCCTTTCCAACGATACCTGGAATCAAATGATGGAAAACATCATCTACCAGGATGAATATGATGCATTGGGAATTGAAGTTTCTGATGAAGAATACGAAGAGATCACCTTTGGTGAATTGTTGTCTCCTTTCGTAAAGGGCACCATCTATGGTGGCAAAGACAGCACGGCCCTGAAAGAGCAGGTTCGCAAGAGCTTCGACGGTATGGACACCAAAATGGCTGAAAACTGGAAGAAACTCATCAAGCAAAAGCGTCAAAAGGAAAAGTATGATATCATGCTTCGCAAAGCTGCATTCGCCAACAATGTTGACGCAAAATGGGCCTTCAAGACAGCTAACGACAAAGTAAGTGTTGACTTCGTAGTAAAGACGTTCACTGAAATTCCGGACAGCACCATTACTTGGACAGAAAGCGATGTGCGTGCTTATTACAACAAACACAAAAACGACCGCGAATACCGTCAGGAAACAAGCCGTTCGGTAAAATATCTGAACTTCCCGGTGCAAGCTACTTCTACCGACAGTTCTTCACTTCGCGAAAACCTTGAACAATTAGCTGCAGATTTCAGAACAGCTAAAAATGACTCTGCATTCGCAACGAGCAACGCAGGTGCACCAATCGAAGCATACGCTAACTATACCGATGGAATGCTTCCTGCCGACATTGAGGCACGCATCAAAAACGATTCATTGGGAACTGTAATGGGTCCATTCGCTCACAACGGACGTTTTTTGCTAGTTAAATCGAGCAAGCGTGGTGTCGACAACAACAGCGTAGAAGCACGTCACATTCTCATCAAAGACAAAGCAACCGGCAAAACCAAATTGGACTCGTTGAAAAACGTGATTGCCAAGAGTAACAATTTCGCTGAGATGGCGAAGCAATACTCTGAAGATCCAGGCAGCGGTGCACAAGGTGGTGACCTGGGTAAATTCGGTCGCGGTCAGATGGTGAAGCCATTTGAAGATGCTTGCTTCAACGGCTCTGTAGGTTCTTTGCAAATCGTAGAAAGCGATTTCGGTTGGCACTTGATTGAGGTTACAGGTAAAAACTTCCCATACACCAAGATTGCGCAGATCGACCGCGCTATCGAACCAAGCAGCAAAACAGTGAAGAGCGCCTATGCACTGGCAAAAGAGTTTTCGCTCAATTGTGCCGACACCGCTTCATTCCGCATGGCAGCGGACACTCTCAATGGTGGAACCAAACTCATCGACGGTAAGAACATCAAGCCAAACGCTACTTCAGTAGCCAGCCTCACAGAAGCAGGCGAATTGGTTGGTTGGGCTTATGGTGCTGAATTGGGCGAAGTTTCTCAGCCTATGATGATTGGCAAGGACTACATCATTGCCGCACTCACCGAGGTGAAAGAAAAAGGCGTTCCTACATTCGAAAATGTTTACGATGTAATGAAGGTTGAAACAATCAAAGAAAAGAAGGCCGAAAAATATGTGGCGATGATGAACGAAGGATCATTGGCTGATATCGCAGCTCGCATAAGCAGCGATGTGAAGAAGGCTGAAAACGTTTCTATGCGTAACTCCAACCTTCCTTCAAGCGGTGTAAGCATGCCGGAAAACGCAGTAATCGGAGCATGCTTCGGTTTGAATACAGGTACCATGTCGAAGGCCATCGTTGGCAAAGGCGGTATCTACGTTATACAGCGCAATGCCGACATAACCACTGCCGAATCGGTAGACAATTACCAGTCAGACATGGATCGCGCCTCTGCTTCATATCAGCAGAAAGCCGCCAACAGCATTTACAATTCATTCAAAGAAGCGGCTCAGGTTGAAGACAACCGTTACGAGCGTCGTTAATTGATGCATACAGAATTGGAAAAGCCCGACGTTTGTCGGGCTTTTTTTATTCAAGCACTTTCGATAAAAGACCATCAATTGTTGATTGTTTCAACCAAGCATCAACCGCGGTGACACTTCTCTGCAGATTACATTTGCTGCATGATTCAACAGCTTTCCCCTGAAGAAATAGTTCGTCGAGAATCGCTCGATAAACTTCGTGCATTGGGCATCGACCCTTTTCCTGCCGCAGCATTTCCAACAGATAGCACAGCACAAGAAATTCTAGCAAATTACGAGGAAGGAAAATCCGTGACCATTGCCGGCCGTTTGCACAACATGCGCGACATGGGCAAAGCCAGTTTCGCACAGTTGCAAGACTCTACGGGCAAGATACAGATATACATCAGCATCGATTCCATTTGTCCGGACGACGACAAAACACTCTACAAAGAAGTAATCAAACACCTCATTCACTTCGGCGATTTTGTTGGCGTTAGTGGCAAACTGTTTACGACACGCATGGGTGAAATATCCGTGCATGTTGAATCCTTTACACTGCTTGCCAAATCGGTTAAGCCGTTGCCCGTGGTGAAGACGGATAAAGAAGGTGTTATACACGATGCCTTCACCGATCCTGAACTTCGTTACCGCATGCGTTACGTAGATCTGGTAGTAAACGAAAAAGTGCGCGACACATTTATTGCTCGCACTAAAATCGTGAATGCGATGCGCAACTTCTTCAATGCCCAAGGGTATCTGGAAGTCGATACTCCGGTGCTACAAGCAATACCGGGTGGTGCATCTGCTCGTCCTTTCATTACACATCACAATGCGCTCGATGTGCCCATGTATTTGCGCATTGCCAACGAGCTCTACCTGAAGCGCCTCATCGTGGGTGGGTTCGAAGGTGTCTACGAATTCAGTCGCAACTTCCGTAACGAAGGCATGGACCGTACACACAACCCTGAATTTACCGTAATGGAAATTTACGTGGCGTACAAAGATTATTACTGGATGATGGACTTTACGGAAGCCATGATTCGCCATGTGTGCAACGAGGCACTTGGAACTTCATCTGTGCAGTTTGCCGACCGCACCATCGATTTCGGTAAACCCTTTCAGCGCATCACCATGACGGATGCCATTAAACAATTTACAGGTTTCGACATTACTGCGAAGACAGAAGAAGAACTTGCAGCATTCGCAAAAAGCATCGGAATTGACGTCAACAATGCCATGGGCAAAGGCAAACTCATCGATGAAATTTTCGGAGCGAAATGCGAAGGCAATTTCATTCAACCCACATTCATTATGGACTATCCGGTAGAGATGTCGCCGCTCTGCAAGCGTCATCGCAACAATCCGGAACTCACCGAGCGTTTCGAGCTCATGATCAACGGCAAAGAAGTAGCGAATGCATACAGTGAGCTCAACGATCCGATTGATCAGCGTCAGCGATTCGAAGATCAATTGCAACTGCAAGAGCGCGGCGATGATGAAGCTATGTTTATTGACCAAGACTTCTTGCGCGCCTTAGAATATGGTATGCCTCCAACCTCGGGAATGGGAATTGGCGTTGATAGACTGGTGATGTTTTTGACCAACAACGAAGCCATTCAAGAGGTACTCTTCTTCCCTCAAATGCGTCCCGAAAAGTTCCAGGCAGGCCCTAATCCACAAGATTTCATCGCGCTCGGAATACCGGAAGCATGGGCTGAGCACATCATTAAAGCCGGTTACGACACCCTAGAAAAACTGAAGAGTAGCAAACCTACGGCTGTGCACCAACAGTTAAACGGCTATCGCAAAAAGAACAAACTGGAAATTCCGGCTGTTCAACTGGAAGAAGTCCAAGCCTGGCTAGCCTGATAAACTGCACATTGCGCGGTTAAAAACATTCGTTCGCCTCGAAATAGCATGCCTGTCAAGGTCGCATTTTTGTGTGCAACCCATACGAACATGAAGAATTTCCTCTTTGCCACTTTTGCAGGTATTGTATTACTCAGCAGCTGTGTTCCACAACGCAAGTTTGCCGAAATGGAGAACAAAAAAAATAC
>JBIKSC010000161.1:0-6079 GCA_044348775.1 Flavobacteriales bacterium
ATGGAAAATCAAACAGCGGAAAAGCTTACTATCCTCACCAAGGAAGAACTTACGATTATTTATGGCGCATTTGCCGGGGAGTTTAGCATCAAATAACCACAGCCGTTTAATTCCTTACTGATATGCGCAACCTCATCATCATCATCCTTCTGGTACTCGTCGTAGGCGGAATCATATACTTCCTGACACGTCCGAGCAAACGAGCACAGACGAAAAAAACGCCGCAGACTGAATCGGTCGCATCGAAACCGGCGGAGGTTAATGAGCAGGAAGTGGCATCCACTTCATTATCGATTTCTGCAACCCATGCCGAATGGCCTGCTGTGAGCGATACAGGAAGCGTTGTATCCTACACAGGATTCTCGCTGTTGTATGACGAAACACACGAGCAGGCGCGTTGGGTCGCCTATGAGCTTACCCAAGAAGAGACAGGCAATGGCGTGGAGCGCAGCAATCACTTTATGGAAGACCCACACATTGCAACTCAAAGCGCAACGAATGCCGACTATGCCAAATCGGGATACGACCGCGGCCATTTGGCTCCGGCATCTGATATGGGCTGGTCTGCTACATCCATGGAGGAGAGTTTTTACTTCAGCAACATGAGTCCGCAAAACCCGAGTTTCAACCGCGGCATTTGGAAGAAGTTGGAAACCCAAGTGCGCAACTGGGCCTCTGAACATGAGTCTATTTATGTCGTTACAGGCCCTATTCTTACTGATGGGCTTCCTACTATTGGTCCTAATAAGGTATCAGTCCCTGCTTATTACTATAAGGTCATTGTCGACATCAACAAGCCTGAAATGCATGGCATAGGATTTATACTCCCTAATGCTGCTTCAAAGTCTCCCCTATCCGATTTTGCCGTAACGATCGACAGCGTGGAAAAGGTAACGGGCCTCGATTTCTTTCATTCTATTACGGTCCCGCTTATCGATGACCTCGAACGACAAAATTGTTATACTTGCTGGTAAACCTATAATCTTGCATCATTGCAGTGCGTCAAGAAACAGAAATATTCTAACCTCATTCTATCATCCCATGTCTTTTCTTCTTGCTTCCATAGCCCCCGGTGTAATCATCATGTACCTCATCTACCGCCACGATCTTGAGAAAGAGCCAATACGTATGCTTGTGAAGTCGTTTTTCGGTGGCGTATTATCGGCCTTTTTATCGCTGTGTATCTCAATTCCGCTGGGAGTGCTATTTAATCCCGACGGAGCAGAGTCGGCCACCTTCTCGGCATTTATGGGAGCGGCCATTCCGGAGGAGGTTGCCAAGTGGATCATCTTCTATTGGCTGGTTCGAAAGAGCAAGCATTTCGATCAATACTATGACGGAATTCTTTATGCCATTTTTATTTCCATGGGTTTTGCACTTCTTGAAAACATCCTTTACGTGTACGAAGGAGGTTTGGATGTAGCCCTAATAAGAGCTGTCCTAACTGTGCCGGCCCACATGCTCTTCGCTGTACCTATGGGGTATTACCTTTCCCTATCACGCTTTGAAACCGATGGAAAGGCCAATATGCATGTTGCCATGAGTCTGGCGATCCCCATTCTTTTGCACGGTGTTTTTGACTTCATTCTCATGTATTCCAATAGCATTGGCGATAGTAACCCAATGCTTACCGTTCTGCTTGTCATCGCCTTTGTTGTATTTGATATAGCGATGTGGCGGTATGGGTTAACCAAGATAAAACAGCACTTGCTTGAAGATAAATTGCGTTAGTGTGATTGCGCATTCCTATGCAGAAACAACACGCGGTTGGTCAGGCTTGGATGGCTTCGCGAGTTATGGTCGACTGCTGTATGCT
This sequence comes from Flavobacteriales bacterium, assembly GCA_044348775.1. Lineage (GTDB taxonomy): Bacteria > Bacteroidota > Bacteroidia > Flavobacteriales_D > Sanyastnellaceae > JAIBBG01. The sequence goes on from JBIKSC010000161.1 coordinate 1,817, forward strand.
CGAATAATTGGGGATGTTGATTGTTGAGGAGATTTTCGATGAGCAAATCATACTCCTCCTTTTCAATTTTACCATTGACTAAATGCGTGTCAAAAAGCGACCAGTCTACCAGTGTCCGATTGACAGGAACCAATATCCTTTTCAGAATCTCCTTGCGCTTTTCCTCCTCTTCTACCACATTCTGTCGCGCTACCTCAATGAGCATATTAATCGTTGTCAAATTCCCGGTATGCTTTGCAGCAGTCAGGTCGCATAAATACTCCAGGATATGATTGTCATAATTCTGTGCCTTACGGACTTTCATGAAGATATACAAAAGAGCGACTACCAATCCGACTACAAAAATGGCCTTTATCCAAAATCCATGAAAGAATATGATAAACGAAAAAGGGAGAACCAAAAAATAGAACAGATTCAACCCCAGCATATTGGACTCAGTGTACATGTATTTATTGAAATGCGCCATCTCATGGTGAAGCATTGCCTTTAGTTCCCCCTTGCTCAAACAACTGAACGACTTATCGCCAACATATAGGGCATTCGCCATCCGTATAAAGTTGAACAAATAGACGTTTACCGCCATGGCATTGACCGCGTCGATTTTCATGATATAGACCTCAGGCCTTTCATGAGTCGCCGTTGAATGAAGAACCTCATTGACCATTTCACGAACTTCACTTACATCAAAATTACCCAAGCGAGCATCCTTCACATCTGATAGCCTCACCGACATTAAGCGGTATACAACGAGTTGCTTCAAAAAATTCATGAGAAACCAAAATCCTGTTGCATACAAAAAAGCACGAACGATGGCTTGTTTCAACTGATCATTCGCGGTAATGAAATACAAAGCAATGAATGCTGCAATCCACAGAAGGGAAAAAGCTAAAAATTTGCGAGAATCTTGAATGGACTTTTCAAACAGTTTCTCCATTGCTACTGCCGATAAACTCGACATGGTATTTACGTCACTCATTTGAACCTGTAAATTTTTCTGGTTTTAATTCGAATTTTACCCGCTCTTGAATCTATAACCCTCTTATACCCGCAGCACCAGCAGATTGCTCGAAATTAATGACAACCTTCAAGATAAAAACAAATAAATTGAATCACCACTTAAAGCTCATGCGTTACACGTTGTCGAAAATGAGTTTAATGCCTATCTTGCCTAAAAAATTCGATGAAAAACATAACTATCTTTTTTGCCTTGGCTTTTCTTATGGCTTTGGTTTCCTGCTCTTCAGGACCCGCGGGCCGTATCGACAGCCTTGAAAAGAAAGTCAATCGCCTTGATACGCTTCAATCGCCCAGCGAAAGGGATTGGGATGAACTCATACGAGAAGCTGATGCGCTTGAACATGACCTGGATTCGAATAGAACCGCTTATACATCGGAGGAAATTGAACGCGCCAATAAATTAATCGGTCGAAGCTCTGTGCTTAAAATGAAACGAGGTCTGCAAGAATTCGAGCAGGAACTGAAGGATGCCGGACAGCGATTAGAAGGCGCGTTAGAAGGCCTGCTAGGCGACACTACTGATCAGCAGCCGTAGACATCATTCGAGGAGCGGTTCACCTTTTCGCAATCTCGTTCGCATACGCACAATTACATCGGTTTCGATTCGCATATTTTCCGATTGAACAATTTCCTTGTAAACCCTCGATGAACGGTACCCTCTTACCTCACCCAGCGTTATACCTAAGATCAGAATATCCTGAATGACTCTTCGGGCTTGATCGGAACATTCATTGCATCGAATCACGAATGCACCGGTGGAGGTATTGATAGGGTCATTTCTGCGCCATGCTGTGTTTATCTGTTTGCCCAGTGTAACCAAATTAGGATGGTAGCTTCTGCGCATCATAAACACCTGTTGGGTAGCCTCATGGAACAGTTGAATCTCCTGTTGATTAAAGGAAGTGTTCTCCCATCTGCGCAACCAACCGCGCAGCACATATTCACCCATAAATGCAATACGCGCGCTGCGCAATAAGCGCCATGTGGTGAAGCCATTCCAAAAAGCGTAAACGGGAACACCCGCCAAATCGAGTACTTCTCGAACGGCGTATCGCCCCATCACACGAAGAAGTATAACACGCACAATCAAATTACTGACAGCGGCCTTTATCAGAGATAACAAACCAATCAAGTAAAGACGAACCTTACTCATACCGCTATATGGATCAAAACCCATAGAACGAATATCCTCTGGCTTTTGCTGCATGGCAATTGACGAAATTCTTTCGGCCATACCATCGTCGGTTCGCAGCGCACTCCAAGATGCATATCCCGTATTGATAGCCACATTTCGAATGGCAGCCAGATGCAATAACTGCAGCAACATGAGTTCCAGCACGATGAGAAATAGGCTCCAACCAATGGTGTAAAGGTTGAGATTCAATTCTAAATCGAATACGTTCCAAGTGAAAAATCCCTTCGCAAAAAAGTCGGGTAACAACCACTGTGGTATGACCAGAAAAAGAACCATAATGCCCCCGAGAGCAGCTGACTGCATAACGGAACGTCGGGCATTTCTGTTCAGCTCCTTCCACTCAGCCGAGCTCACGACGTCGACACGCGTATCACCGGAAAAAGAGGAAGTTCCACTGTTTCCCCGGATGATTCTGAAATAAAAGTGTCGGTGAATGAAGCCCATCCGGAAAAATCCAATTATTTGATATTACTTCTCAACTCACTTTCAAAATAGAGCTTTATCCAGGTATAGGTAGGAACCAACACCCACTGGTCGTCTTTACCAATTAAAGTATCCAACAAACCAGGGCTAGCAACGTCCATGTACTTCGTTCTCAAAAGAACATGCATACGTGTTCGATTCTTATATTTTCGCGTGAAGTGTGAAGCCGTCTTGATGTTGACTTCCTCATCATTTGTTGCGAATATGCAGAGGGTATTTTGACCCAACTTTTCATTGAGCGATAAATTTGACTCAACCATTTGATTGGCATCTTTATCGAAAAGAGTGGGTATTAGCCCTTCAACTTCGGGGTGTTCAAGACAATAACTCTCCCAATTTTGGTGTGCAGCACGATCGATGATAACGACCCTTGAATCGGGTTTGAGGACCCTATGCTCCCACAATTTATGGAACACAAACGCCGAAAATGATCCAAAGCCAAGGAAGATAAAACAATCATGCGGATTTGCAATCCACGATTGAAAGCGATTGAAATGCAGCTTATAATGCTTAAACACCTTGTCGTCAGTGTTTTTATTGTATTCATCAAGTTCCTTCGGCGACTGAAACAACAAATAGGGCGTTACGGCATGCACATTCATGAAGTGATTTGCCGGCCAAGCATTACCGTCGAACTCAGCATTTCCATCTGTTTCAACTCCCAATCTTCGGTGTAATTCCAGAGACCGAATGCGGGTGAATCCATCGATGTGCTGAAGATTCTTTTTCTTGAGAGTATCTTGAATATCATAATACAACCTCAAGTTCAGCAGTTCCTGATCGGTCAAAATAAAAACTCCTTTGCAACGGGCAGTGATGAACTTTCGCACAGCGTCAGTATCCGAAACATTTCTTTTTAGGAAGATGGAATGCTCAAAAATGACTGAGAATCCGTTTTCAGACTCATTCACGTCTCTATCGAGCACGATGCAATAGGTTTTCTTGCCCATTTTAATATCAATAGCTTCTAAGGCCGACTTCCCTACTCGTCCATATCCCAGAACGAGATAGTACGGTCTGTATCGTAAGATATAGTTGAGGAACATGGGCCTAACTGCCGAGAGTAAATCGGCCATGGCGATCAAGGTTACCATAGGGGCCAGGAAGAAGAACAACCACATCATCTTCTGCAGTAACCATGGGCCGGCAATGGGAGCACCAAAATCCTTTGCACCGAACGTAAAAAGGGAGACTACATGGAAGAGGATAATCGAATCCGGTTCTTTTCCAAGTTCGTGTAGTTTGGAAACAACCACACCGTTACGGATACAATAAATGGCGCCGATGATAATAAAAATCGGCAAGATGATGCGAATAGAATTGGCTTTCATAGGCACTACTGGTGATTGCATGCAAGATATAGCCTTTTCCTCAATCCTCTCTATGCTGTAACTTCGCGTGCTCATCTTTTATTTGAGAACAATGGTAAACCGCCATTCAGGAATAGACAGTATGCGAACATTGGCAATACTAATCATGTTAGTGGCCAATACACTTCCGTACGCGGAGTCCATTGTTCCGCCCGATTGGCTTCGGTTATTATGTTCACTTGCAGCACCTCTATTCAT
>JBIKSC010000160.1:0-6079 GCA_044348775.1 Flavobacteriales bacterium
CGTTTAGCGGAAAAATATCCGTGCTCGAAGAACTTGAGCATATCTATAAACTTACCGTTGGCATTCACCCGAATGATGAGCAACGCATTCTTGCCACCATACAGGAAATGGCAGAAAACAAAGAAATTAAAGCCGAGTATCAGCAACGCCGACACACCATGTTGCGCGATAAAATTGATGTTACCGCATGGTTGGTTGAGCTATTCACACAATCCACATAGCGCTCTGCTTAACGCTTCAGAACCGATTGGTAAAGACTTACAAGCTTCGAAGCTACCGCTGCCGGAAACAAACCGCGAGAATCGATCACAGCAGGACCACTGGTGATATGATGTATTGCGCGAAAATCTATAGCCTCCTGAAGTGCATTCGCCAGTTTCGCCGCATCGAAGTCAGTTAAAAAGTGTCCGGAAACATTGGCGCTAACCTCGGCGACATCACCAACACGGGTCGACACTACCGGAGTTCCGCATGCCATGGCTTCTTTGATGAACTGCGGCGAACCCTCAGAGAAAGAAGTCATAAGCGCTACATCACAAGCATTGAGCATGGCTGCAACCTCAGTACGTGTTTTATTACTTAACTCTATAAGATGAACGTTGGAGTCATGCAATGCGGCTACGGCGGCATGCGCTAAAGGTGCATTTTTCACCTTGTTGGAAAATGAAGACGAGAACAAGACATATTTATCCTGTGAGCTCCATCCTAAATTTTGGCGCGACTGGGTTCTATCGGCCGGACAAAAAACAACCGTATCTACAGCACAGGGAATAACGTGTAACTCAGAACGTTTCAATATGCGCTTCATCTCGTTTGAAACAACAATATGCGCTCGGGTAAGCAACATGGCGACGCGAGTAAATATGCGCAGCTTCGAAACGTTTACATCAGAACCATGAAAAGTTGCAACAACAGGCACCTTGCGTTGCAAGCCCGCAAGTAAGGCCGACATGCCCGAATGCGCGTGCACAATTTCGGGTTGGAACTCCTGAATGGCCTCTAAAAGCGCCGATCGATTGCTCAAATAACCTCGCCAACCTTTGCCGCGCACCAAAAACAAACGGACATCGCAACCCGCACGTTCCAATTGTTCGCATTGCTCGCGAACAAAAGGACTTGCCTCTCCTTTGTTACCGCTGCAAACTACCAGCACGCGCATAGGCCGAAGAATAAAAGGTTCCCAGAATACTTCCCATCACAACAAAAACCATCAATCGATAACTTACGTGATACATCTGTCCGGCGAATGAAGTGATGAACTGATTCAACAACAGCATCCAGAACATAGATAGCAGCAATGTCCGCATATCCGCTTGCATGACCACATACTTTCTAATTCGATGCATGCGCAAACCAATCTGAACAAACATGAACAGGTATAAAAACAAACCAACCAACCCAATCGTGTTTACAATCAAATTATAATCTACGTGCAACTGGCGATCGCCAAAGCGTCCGTCAGCATAATTACCTACGGAGTTGAAACCCTCTAACCCAAACAAACTTTTCGCAGGGTCATCAAACGACGTTGCACTTTCCCACACATACTGGCTTTCCAGGAAACGTCCTTCCCTTTCCAGCGCACCTGTTTCAAATCGATCGCTACGCGCTTGCAATCGTTGCTCTATCAACTCACCGAAGAACGGATACAACAGAGCCACTCCTCCGACTAGAAGAGCGAGCGATTTTACGATACGTCCAATTTGCAATGCGTTAAACCAGCGGATCGCAGTGCCGGTAAACAAACCGAGGATGGCTATTCGCTTGATGGAGATCAAGACTAACAGCGCATTGGCAACAGCCCCGATGTAAGTTGTCCATTTCAACCATTTTCGTTGTCCCACAAAAAAGAGTACCATGGGCGCCAGCAACACGGAGTATGTAAAGACATTCCAGGCGTCATCCAAATTGCCGACACGAAAATCGGAATCTTCGGAATAGACCGATTCGCCCAACCCGAAAACTTGACTCAGAATAAAATTCGCAATCAGAATGAAATAAACACCAATGATGGACACGCTCAATTTACGGAGCTCTTCAGGTCTATTAAAAAGGTGAAAGCCAATTGCGAAAGAAGCAATTGGAATACAGATCTTAAGCGTAATGTTTACCGACTTGCTCAAATCTGACACAAAAGCCAATTGCAGCAAACAATAACCTACGAACAGCATCATAGCCGGATAATATCTGAAATGCCTCGGATACTTCACAAAAACGAACAACAATAAAACGAGCAAAAGACCCGCACGCAAAAGAGGTAACCAAGAAAGCTGTTCCGAGAACAACAGCAACGTATCAATCAACACGTTGAGCGGCAAAAGGAAATAAGCAATCTTCTTCAGCATATGTTTTTATGCATTGGGGTAACAACAGCGTTAGATGCGGCCAAAATACAATTGAACAGCACGGAAAAAACCTTAGTAACTAATCCGTTTGAACTAAAAATTGGCTGTTTTGTTGAACGCATGATGCATACATTTGCTTACCTAATCTAACCATGGAAGGCTCAGCGTTTTTCCATACACATTTAAACACTCAACTGAACTCGGAACACATTCCGGCTTTGGAAGAGAGATTGTCTCTTTTGCTCCACGAGCAGGAAAGAATAACTTTCCATTTCCGAAAGTGCGATGCGCAAGCCGATTTTTCCATGGCTAAACGGGGCGCTTCGCTTTACACGGAAACTCCCATGAACGACTTGAGGCGCATCAACAAGTTTCTCGAGCAAACCAACGAGTCCATGGATGAAGGCCAGTTGTTTGTAGCCTCTTTTGAAACGTATCGTGCACGCCGTCATCGTATCTCTTTCTACAAAGTGCCATTGTTGAAATACGCATGGATAACCTCCGAGTTCATTTTCCTTCGCCTATTTCCGAAGGTGCCTGTTTTGAAACAGCTCTATTTCAGTGTTACCGGTGGAAAAGGGCGCTTGTTATCGAAAGCAGAGATGCTAGGGCGCCTGGTATGTTGTGGTTTTGAAATCGTATCGCATGAATCCATCAACGGAATTACGTGGTTCGCGGCCAAAAAAGTAAAGGCTCCGGCCTACGATAAAAACGCCAGCTATGGACCGATTTTCAAGATGCGCCGCATTGGCAAGGGCGGCCGAATCTTTCACGTGCTAAAATTCCGGACCATGCATCCATATTCGGAATATCTGCAAGATTACATTCTCAAACGAAATGGATATGCGTCCAGTGGCAAGCCTGCTGATGATTTTCGACTCACGCCCTGGGGCAAGTTCATGCGCCGCTATTGGCTCGACGAGTTACCTCAGCTGCTGAATGTGCTAAAAGGGGAAATGAAGTTGGTTGGTGTTCGCCCGGTTAGCCCGCGCTACTTTGAAGACATCCCACCGCATCTGCAAGAGCTGCGTGTCACACAGAAACCGGGATGCATTCCTCCCTACGTGGCACTCAACCGAAAGCCTTCGGTGGAAGGAGTGCTCAAAGCAGAGGAGGAATATCTGCTTGAGAAAAAACGCAATCCCTATTTTACCGACACCCGTTATTTCTTTCAGGCTATCTACAACATTGTAGTGAAGCGCAAACGCAGCGCATAGCGCATTCTTGATTAATTTTGACCTATGTACTTTTTACAAAAGGGAATCATTGCTTGCTGCGCAGCGGCCTTGTTATTGTGGGGCTGCAACACCAAGAAGGAACTTGTCTATTTTCAAGGCAAACCTACTGAGTTCGCCTCCAACTCGTCTTACAATCCGACCATTAAACCCGACGACTTGTTGTCGATTCTGGTCATGGCCAACGATGAAAAGTCTACCGTTCTATTCAACCTGCCACAAGCGCTCGGCAACAATTTGTATGGCGGTTATGCGCAAGGCGCTCCTACCCCTCCGGGATATTTAGTCAACTCGGAAGGCAATATTGAATTCCCTGTCATTGGCACTATCCATTTAGCCGGGCTCACCAGAACACAGGCTATCGACGTCCTAAAAGAGAAACTGGGATCATACATTGTAAACCCGACCATTTCATTGCGTATTCTGAACTTTCGTGTCACCGTGCTCGGCGACGTGCGCAACCCTGGCACATTTACCATTCCCAATGAACGGATAACGCTCCTGGAAGCATTAGGTATTGCCGGTGATTTGCTCATAACCGGAGAACGTCACAATGTTTTGGTCATTCGCGATGAAGACGGAAAACGCAAAGAGTATCGCCTCGACCTGACACAGGAAAGTCTGTTCTCATCACCGGTCTTCTATCTGCAGCAAAACGACGTGATCTATGTTGAACCCAACCGCGCAAAGAGAAATTCATCGGTAATCAACGCTTCTAATACAGGCATTGTCATATCAAGCCTATCACTCGTGCTCACAACGCTTATTCTTATTTTTAAATAGCCATGATGGATCATCCGGCAGAAATGCAGCCCGACAATACACCTTCACTTGGTGAAATCGTGCTGAAGTACCTCTCCTACTGGCGTTGGTTTCTGATATCCCTGACGCTATCTCTTGGATTGGCGTTCGTCTATCTGCGCTATACTATACCGATGTATGAAGCATCTGCAACGGTCCTTATTAAAGATGATAAAAACGGCAAGTCGTCGCTACGCGATGAGCTATCTGCATTTGAAGACCTGGGTATTCTCTCGGCCAATCAAGACCTGGACAATGAGATAGAGATACTAAGATCGCGCTCTCTCATGACGGAGGTAATAAGCGAACTCAACTTGAATGTTCGTTACTACACATTTGGCCGGCCCATCATGCACGAGCGTTATGAAGGCACTCCCATTCAGCTGCAACTCATAACTCCCGAATTGCCTGATTCCTCGCGAGAATTCAAATGGAATTTACTGCCAACATCAGATGCAGAATACGAACTCACAAACGCGTTCACGGGAGAAACCTCTCAGCATCGATTTGGCGACACCCTTCGTTTTGAATTCGGATACGGGTGCTTTCGAACTACCCGCCATTTCAATGCATCTCATTTCAATCACAAGTTCATTACCGAAATCGTTTCACCGGAAAAACTTGCGCTCGAGTTGTTAGAGAACCTAAAGATTACTCCAGTAAACAAAGACGCCAGTGTGCTGAAGCTGGTCTTCCGCGACGGATTGCATGACCGCGCCACAGCCGTATTGAATACACTGATTGCCATTCACAACAAACACGCAATCGAGGACAAAAACCAGATCAGTCGCAATACTGCCAACTTCATCAATGAACGGATACAGTTCATTACAAATGAACTCGCCGAAGTAGAATCAGAGGTTGAGACGTTTAAAAAAGAAAACAAACTCACGGATATAGGTTCTGAAGCCGACTTGATTGTAAGCTCCGGAATCAACGCTGAGCAAGAAATACTAGAGTGTGAAAACGAAATTTCACTCAACAATTTCTTGCTGGAAGAAATGAACAACCGGAACACCATTGAAGACCTGCTGCCTGCCAATCTTGGGCTTAAAGATGAATCGGTGAATTTCATGATTTGGGAATACAACAAGCTTGTATTGGAGCACAACCGTCTAAAGGCAAGCGCAGGCGAAAAAAACCCTGCAACCGTGGCATTGGAACCCGAGCTCACTAAGTTGCGCAACTCCCTTCGCTCCAGTTTTGAGAACACATTGAAAGCACTTAAAATAAAACTGGACGGTCTCACGAAATACGCTCGAGGCATCAACAGTAAAATTCAAGATGTGCCCACATTTGAGCGCGCCTTCCGCGACATTCAGCGCCAGCAACAAATCAAGGAGTCGTTGTATTTGTACCTGCTTCAAAAGCGGGAAGAGACCAACATTGCACTTGCGGTTACGGTTGCCAATGCAAAGACCATCGACCCTGCCTATTCCAACAAGAAAAAAATCAGCCCGAAATACGCGTTGGTTTATGGTGTATGCCTGTTGCTGGGACTCTTTTTGCCCGTTGTGCTTCTGTATCTTGTAGAATCGCTCAACACTAAAGTGAAGAGCAAGAAAGACCTACAAAAACTATCGGTTCCTTACTTGGGAGAAATACCCGAAATGAAAGTGCAGAACTCGCATCTCGTATATAGCAACACCGACCGCTCCATTAATTCAGAAGCATTTCGCATGCTTCGCACCAACATTG
>JBIKSC010000162.1:0-6076 GCA_044348775.1 Flavobacteriales bacterium
TTTGAAAATAACCCATCCGCCTAGCCCCTTGCCCAATAGCTCGTCCAGATACACCCATATGAATTGCATCTCAAAAATGAACATAGCCACTAAGAAGGTAACCACGAATGGACCTATATAACTGCGGAGCAGAAGTAGCGACAATTTATTCACCTCACAAAATTAATCGTATCAAGGACTCTATGGGTAATCTATGAAAACCTCAGAATTATTCATACGGCACCAAAAAACTCGGAATCAATTGATGTCTGCGCAGCTGCTGCATGCTATTTTTACACCCACGATAACCAATCAAAACCACGCAATTTGTTGTACCAACTTTCCATCGTCGCTATATTCCTGTATGGCTGTTTTTTGATGTTTCTGTTCATCTACAGCCTGGTTCAATTGAACCTTGCGATTAAATACAGCAAATTCAGATCAGCTCAAAAAAACAAGCCCAAACTGCGCGATGATCAATGGCCAGTGGTTACCGTTCAACTGCCCGTCTTCAATGAACTGTACGTAGTTGAGCGCCTGATAGAGGCCATTTGTCAATTCGAATACCCTGCCGGCAAACTGGAGATACAAGTTCTAGACGACAGTACCGATGAAAGTTTCGATGTTGCGGCAAGAAAAATTGCAGAAATGCAGAAGCTCGGCATCGACATCAAACACGTAAAACGCCCCAAGCGCGAAGGATACAAAGCAGGTGCTTTGGCTTACGGTCTCGACATCTGCCGAGGTGAGTTTGTTGCCATTTTCGATGCAGACTTCATTCCGCGTAAGGACTTCCTTCTGCAAACTATACCCCACTTCTTCCACAGCGATAAAATCGGTGTGGTGCAAACCAAATGGGAACACCTCAATGAAGAATACTCCCTCCTAACCCGCCTTCAAGCTTTCGGTCTCGATGCGCACTTTACTGTGGAGCAAGTAGGTCGCAACAATGGTGCTCACTTCATCAACTTCAACGGAACAGCCGGCGTATGGCGAAAAGCCACTATTTACGATGCAGGCGGATGGGAAAGCGATACAATTACAGAAGATCTTGATCTAAGCTACCGTGCTCAACTTCGCGGATGGGACTTTATTTACCTCCCCATGATAGGCGCGCCATCAGAACTGCCCGCTGAAATGAATGCGCTTAAGGCACAGCAGTTCCGATGGACAAAAGGCGCGGCAGAATGCACGGTGAAAAACCTGCCCAAGGTTTTGAATGCAAAACAGCTCACGTTCGGCCAGAAAATTCACGGTGCATTTCACTTGATGAACTCAGTGGTGTTTCTCTGTATTCTCGGAACATCGCTGCTGAGCGTGCCGATGTTGATTATTAAGAATACCTACGGCGATTTGGAAATCCTATTCAAAATCGCAACTGTATTCATGGTCAGCTTCTTTTTCCTTGGCTTCTTCTATTGGATTTCACGCCCGGAAAAGAACTTCTTCAAAAAGATGTTCAACTTCCTTTGGGAGTATCCCACGTTTTTGTCAGTGAGCATGGGACTTTCACTGCATAACGCAGTGGCAGTAATCGAAGGATTCACAGGTAAAAAATCTTCCTTCGTTCGCACACCGAAATTCGCCATCAGCGGCAAAACATCGGGTACCTGGAAAGACAAGAAATACCGCGCTATCAAAGTGTCTCCGCTCACCTTGTTGGAGTTCACCTTATTCCTTTATTTCAGCTTCGGCATTTACTACGCCTTCACCATGACAGGCCGACGCGAGCAACCCTTGACGCAATTGTCGGCTGCCAGCTCAGCCACTTCAGGTGAGGAGTTTTGGTTCACCTACTTCAGTGGCGACGACAAACCCGGCAAGCCGGGCCATGCCTTGCGCATTACCTCTGCAACCTCCGGAAGCGGTATGCTAGAGTCGAAGCTCACGGGTTGGAAAAAAACAGTCAACTGGAATGCGAACGAACCTATCACGATCAATCTGCCGGTTGACTCGGTAGCCACTCCGAGCGACAACTCCTTCTTCGTCGGTACGATGCATTGGTTGAGCAATGATGCTGTAAAACTTGAGTTGCTGAAGGACGCTCAAGAAGCCGACGAAGCTCAAATGATTCGTCCGACTGAGGCCTTTGAAACCGCCTACTCTGTTCCAACCGGATTCAGCAAGAGTGAATCCATTACGGAAGTCTCGCTGCTTGCAACAACCGACAGCACTGTTGTAACAGTTACACCTACTACTGAACTGTTTAACGGATCACCGGCAAATCAGCCCTACACCGTGCTCATGAACAAAGGTGACATTCATAACGTCTTGGCCAAGGATGATCAAAGCCTAGCGGGCACAACCATTCGAAATGCAGAAGGATCATCACTCGAAAAAAGCTATGGATGTTATGGTGGTGCAGCTCCCCGTTCGCGCGATTTTGGACTGCTTCCCTTTCACATCATGCTGGCACTTGGTTATGCATTCGTGACGTTCTATTCGTTGAAGCACGCTCGATCGTAATCAATAGTTTACAGGTTATAGGTAACAGGTTAGAGGTTACAGGTTAACCACCTATTACCTATCACCTATAACTTATAACCTAATGACTATTTCTTAAATAGATTGTACTTCACAATGCAATAAATCGCGCGGAAACCATCCTTCCATCCGATTTTCTTGCCTTCTTCGTACGTGCGGCCGTAGTAAGAAATACCGACCTCGTAAATGCGAATTTTGGATATGCGTGATATGCGCGCTGTGACTTCCGGCTCGAAACCGAAACGCTTCTCGCGTAGTGGTAAACTCTGAATCGTCTCACGCTTGAAAACCTTGTAGCAGGTCTCCATATCGGTGAGGTTCAGATTGGTCATGGCGTTGCTCAAAAAAGTGAGGAACTTATTCCCGATGGTATGCCAGAAAAACAGAATGCGGTGTGGACGTCCACCCATGAATCGGCTTCCGTATACCACATCTGCAAAGCCATCTAGGATGGGCTTCACTAAAATGTTGTATTCCTCCGGATCATACTCCAGATCCGCGTCTTGAATAATAACCATGTCGCCCGTAGCAATGCGAATACCTGTGTGCAGAGCAGCGCCCTTACCCTGATTCACCTCATGCTTGAAATACTGGATAGGCATTTCCGGATTGGCTGCCTGGTAGCGCTTGATGGCCTCCTCTGTATCGTCTTTGGAGCAGTCATTGACAATAATGACTTCCTTTTCAAGCCCCCCTATCAACTTAACGGCCTTCACCTTATCCAGGATAAAGTGGATGGTTCTTCCTTCGTTGTAGGCAGGAATGACAATAGAGAGAGTTTTCATCGGGGTGAGGTTTTGGGCCGGCAAATGTAATAGGTTCAGCGCAATAGCCTTTGCTTGTGCTACTGCTTTTGGTAAATGCGTATTTCGTAGAGGTAGTTATTCAGGGTATAGAAGAGCGTCTCGGGCTGTATTACCTGAAGCAGCATCAATGAGCTATCGCTTTCCAGCTGCTCCTTGGGCAGTTTCATTTCGTTTGGACCGAAGTGCCCGTCCCACACAATAATATCGCCGGTAACTGCATTGCTAACCCTGTCCAGATTCTCGATTTTATCTGTATTGAAAGGATCAACATCGAGTAGTAGATTCAAATAGGGATGCGCCGTGAAGAACTTGGTTTCTTTCGGGTTGCAATTGGCCTGCAGGTATTCTGCCGCACGTGCATTCTGCTTTTCCTCCTCACCCAGCGCAGGGAAAATCATAATCTCTTGGAATGAAAACATCCGAACTACGAAGGGGCCCGCGATAACAAGTGCTATTACAGTGGCAAGGACAGCTCGCTGTGTCATCCCCGTTAATCGATCAAGCAGCCACTCCAACCCCTTCACCGACATGAGCGCAATGGGCACTGCAATCACGAACATGACGCGACCCAAACCCAGCGAGGCCCACATGCCCTGCCACCACAATACGGCATGCGCCAGGAAATACCCCCAGGCCGATCCGGCTATCAACCATATCCACACCTGGTCGTGCAACGACCAATCGCGACTTTTCCAAATCTGCAAAGCCATTGGAACCTCGCGCACCGTCTGCAGAAGCCAGAGCACATATGCTATTCCGAATAGCGGCACGGCATACTGAAAGAAATGGTAGAACGTGCCGTGACCATACATATCAAAGGTGGTATTCACATAAGGATTCGATTGGAAAATCCAGAGCGCTTTACCGGTAATGAAATACCCGAGCGTATTGAACACCAAACTACCGACCAGCAACCAAGGCATGTATCGCCAGCGGGCCGTAAAGGCATAAAACAACAACACAAGTGCGAGGATTACAAACCCCTCACTGCGCGCGAAAGGCATAAAGCCCAATACAATTCCGCCCAAAATAAAACGCTCCTTAAGCGCCATGCGCAGGTAATAAATCAAAAACAGGGAGCAAATCATTTCGGTGAGTGCGGCAATGCTATTACCCGCCACTACAGGCAACCACAATACAACAAGCGCAACAAGCCAAGGACGTTTCATTCGCAGATCCCTTGCAATACCCATTGCCCAAAATGCCCCCAGGAAAACAAGGGCAATGTTGGCCAGCACCACGGCCTTAAATCCAAGTTGCGCTACAGGAGAGAATAAAATAGTGAAAACAGGTTTGCCCCATTGATCAATCAACAAATAATCATGCTCCCATGAATACTTCGAAATTTGATAGTGCGTTATGCTGTCCGCTCCGCCGTTGAACCCCTCACTCACCGCGAAATTGATCATATAGAAAACCGCAGCGGTAAGAAAAACGGCCAGCGCCTGTCGACTCCAAATTGCTTTCATGCGGCAAAGGTAATTGCAGCCAATCAAAGATGTAGTTTTGCGCACCTCCGAACCTATGTCAGCAACCACCTCATCTTCCTCGCGGCTGCGGCCACTCGATGCCCTTCGCGGCATTGCCGCATTGGCGGTGGTGTTCTTTCACTTTACGCTGCACCACGAGGGCTATGAAAAGATTTTTCGTTTCGGCACAACCGGTGTCGATTTGTTTTTTATCATCAGTGGATTTGTAATCTTCATGAGTCTTCAAAAGGCTGATAGTCTGCAAACATTCATTGTCAATCGCTTTTCGCGTCTATACCCCGCCTATTGGTTGGGTGTCTTGTTTTCATTTGCCATCATCAGCATCCATTTCCACTACACACAGAAATACCCCATCGAAAGGCCGGCTGTTACCTTGTTGGGGAACCTCACTATGTTTCAGTATTACCTGGGGCTGCCCGATTTGGAAGGACCTTACTGGACGATGATCGTAGAGATGATTTTCTATGTGTTTATGGGATGCCTTTTCTTCTTGCGTCAACTGGGTCGCATCCATGCAATCGGAGCTACAATATGCATTGCACTGACGTCCGCAGCATTTACGGTCGACACTACCCACTGGGTAAAAGAGATTTTCATGAAGGTCCCTTTGCTCTATCACTTCCCCTTGTTCTTTGCCGGAATAATGTTCTATGGCAAATACACCCGCACGCTAGACAGTCGCATCTTCTTTGCAGGAATCGCGATTGCGTTCACAGCTCAAATGGCTCTTTTTCCTCATACCTGGCGCGCTTGCAAACACATGAGTCAGACCGAATACCTCGTGGTGCTGGCTCTTTTTTTTGGTGTGTTCTTTCTATTCGCTTCAGGAAAACTCGAGCGAATTGCCAATCCTTTAACACTGTTCTTCGGAAAAATCTCCTATCCGCTTTATCTCACCCATCAATACCTCAGCATCAATCTCATCATTCCATACTTTATGTGGAAGCATGAAATGACGCTCTGGCAAGCGTCATTGCTTATCGCTCTTCCTGCAAGCATTGCTGTTGCGGCCGCAATTCATTACGTTGCTGAAGTAAAGGCGAGTAAATGGTTGAAGGAAAAACTTCAGCGCCAATAGACGCCCCTGCGATTTTAAGCGTGGGACAGAAAATAATTCTACGAAATAAACTGAGCCATGGCCTGCTGCATGGAGCTTGCCTCCGCTGCTGCAGCCTCCGCAAAATCAGGCCCTGAAGAGGCGTACAGAATGCTGCGCGACGCATTGATAAGCAACCCAATGTCGTCGTTCATGCCATGCCGCATCACGTCCTCCAAACTTCCGCCTTGGGCACCAACTCCGGGAACCAA
Source organism: Flavobacteriales bacterium (assembly GCA_044348775.1). Taxonomy (GTDB): domain Bacteria; phylum Bacteroidota; class Bacteroidia; order Flavobacteriales_D; family Sanyastnellaceae; genus JAIBBG01. Next base: position 6,068 of record JBIKSC010000162.1, read on the forward strand.
TAGAAAATG
>JBIKSC010000163.1:0-6056 GCA_044348775.1 Flavobacteriales bacterium
GCAGGAATGATGGTTGGCGAACTTTGACCGCAATTGATAACCCACAGAGAATTACCCTGGAAATTATTTCCATTGGCGAAGTATTCAATGGCAACACTATCGCCGGCTCCAATCAGAATATCATCGTAGAGAGTGAGTGCTCCAAATGACGTGAGGAAGTATTCTTCAACAGGACCGCCATCGGCCGGATAAACATAAATATTGATGAATGATCCCTGCCAACCGTTTTGGTTGGTGCTCAGAGCATAGATAATCAAATTATCCTCCGGAGGAACAGAATAACCACAGAAATCTAACTCCTGCAAACCATCGCAGCGAATACCATTGTTGTCATCATTGGTAGGACAAGGAGTAGATGGCGAAGTAGTAACTAATTTAATGTTGAAGCCTTGGCAACCCGCATCATCGGTAACTAAAACCTCGTAATTACCATTCACGTTTCCGGTAACCTGCGCACAGGCTTCGTCCAATGGGGTTCCGGGCACAAACTCACCGTCATATCCGGGTGAAATCTGCCATTGATATTCTACATAATCACCCAGCACACAAACTACGGTATCAATTCCCGGACATATTTCGATCGCGAGGTTTCCGCCTTCCAGTTGAGGAATGAAATAAGGTGTCACATCAATAAACACCGTGGCCACCGATGAGCAGAAACCAAAGGCTCCTACCACGGTAATGTTACCCGGCTGTGAAACATCCGCGCTTTGTCCCGATGATCCATTGCTCCAAGAGTATGAATCGAAACCTTCCGTGGCAGTTAGTTCCGTTACCTGCCCGGCACAAATATTCAATACACCCGTTATTTCAATAGGGGGGGCTTCCACGTCTTCCACCAAGAAGGTATACGTAACGGTAGTGCTCGCGGCGGGGCTTCCGTTGTCAGTAGCTGTAATGGTAACCGTGTTGGCTCCTATGTTCGATGCGCTGGCTACAAAAGTGGCATTGTTCAGAACTGCCGCATTGCCTGATGTAGAAGTCGCTGTAAACCCTGTGCTGCTTTGCGAGAATGCAATGCTGGTTGATTGCGTCGACTCAGGACTTGTAAAGGCCAAATTGAAGTCAAACGTTTCGCCCACGCACATCGTAATCGTATCACATGCCTCACCAACCACAACAGGAGGCTGATTCGCTACGAAGTTTGACACGCCTGTATTGAATTCGATCACACGTCCATCGAGCCAATCAACACCATCTTCATTGGCCTGCTGAACACCATATGGTCCGTCCCATGCAGTCGAATTGCAAATATTGAATCGGCCGAAAGCATAATGTTGAGTTCCCGATGAGCGATCGGCTCCTACGATAGCGAAGTTGTTGTTGGCGTCGCAACCACCGGTAGCGCCGCTAATCTGACTGTTCGCCCACTGCATATCCAGATAAACAAACTGAACGTTGTTGCCACCGCCAATAACATTGCTGCCATCAGGAGTGATAATCATCTGAAAGGAATTCACCTTATCGTCGAAGTTGGGCCAGTAACCAACATTGATATAGTTGATGTACAACGCTTCGGGTGTGAGCAAATAGTAGAGTTCGCCGCTTGCACCAAAATCAAAATCTGTCCAAAAACCGGAGATGTGGTTATACTGCTGGTTCGTTTCCGTTCCCAACGGATCCGGGAATGCCGAAGGAGTAAAATCAATGTATCCGGTATTGCCTAGTACAATGGTTCCCTTGGTGGTCAAAACAACCTGATTGTAGTTGGTTCCGAAGAAATTGAAATTCCACCCAAGGTTAATCGGCGCACTGAAGTTATCTGTGCTGTTACCCGGGCTTCCGGGCCATTGAATAGTGTTCGGATGATTATATTCCGACGTAGGCTCAATCCAATAGCAATTCGACTCACCTGACGTTTGACTGGTGCGCATTTGCCTGCGTGTCTGCTGATGCTCGCGCTTCCATTCTGTTTTAAGACGAGATACACGATCAGCATCGAAACGCGGATCTTTCGTAAAGCGAACCCAATCTTGCTTCGACATCTTTTGCAAGAAGGGCTTGCTGTAGAGCTCCTCTTCCGTCATTCTGCTTGAATAACGCGCATTGTAGGGCGCGGTGTAATAATGTTCCTGAGCAAAGACCGATGCTCCTATTATTACCAATAGCAAACTGACAAGTACAAGTTTTTTCATAATTCGGATTTCTGTAAGCGTAATTTTTGTAAGGTTAAATCCAAGGCATGCAAATATAAAACGCAGGTTAACGCTGAAGGTAGATGAAACCACTCTTTTCAACGGTTTGGTGTCGAAGGTTCCTTGCCACCAGTTTAAACACATAATTACCCTCCGCCGCATACGTGCCATCTGCTGTAAGCCCATTCCACGTTCCCGTCGCCACTTGCGAAAACACCAATTGACCGGAAGAGTCGAAAATCGTCAACTCAACAGGTTCCACATATTTCGTCTGGGCCATGATGTCAAATAAATCATTCTTGTCGTCACCGTTCGGTGTAAAAATGGTCGGAATGAACCATTGGGGTTCGGGCAAACACTCCACTTCCATCGTCCTGCTTTCAATACCACGTGTCGTTGTCGTTTCGAGTGTAACCTTGTACATGCCCGGGCCGTCAAACGTGTGCAACGGACTTGTCTCTAGAGAGGTCTCGTTATCCCCAAAATTCCATCGGTATGCATCGGCCTTCGGATTGACAGGCATAAAGAAAAAGGTTAATTCTCTGCTGCTTACAGAAACCACCGTAAATGATCCTTCCTGCACGTTCTGGGGCTGGGTCAAATCAGCGGCGCCAGCGTTCTCCTCCCCCGCGACAGATGGCAATTCCCCAAAGTCGACACTTGCCGTTTTCTCAAGAATCTCATGCTCTCCTCCGACCGACGGCAATTGCCCGTCATCGTATTTCGCGGCTTCCTCTAGTTGGCTTATTGGCTCTGCTCGCTCACCCAAAGAAAGCTCAATATGAATAGCAGAAAGTGTGTCCTCCCTTTCATTTGAAATCACCGGTGGCACTTCGTTGTGAGATGGTTGCTCGTGTGAAATTCCGGTATTATCTCCGCGGTCTTCGTACACATCAACGTACCAAACAGATGCAGTCACAACGCTAGCAGCAGCTGCTGCCGTTAGAAGCCATTTTGTAACAGCCGACATTCCGCCTTTGGCTAATGAGGAGTGCGCCGCCACTTGCTCCCATAGGTGAGCAGGCGCCGGGGCCTCATAAGAGTCCAGCTTCTCTTTCAGAATATGTCGGAGCTTCTCATCCATTTCAAACTATTTCAGTCAACGGTTTTGTCAATCGCGCCTTCAGCCATCCCTTCGCCTTGTGAAACTGCGTCTTCGAGGTGCTCTCGCTGATGTTTAGCATTGCAGCAACCTCTTGATGCGAATACCCCTCAATAGCGAAGAGATTGAATACGGCCCTATATCCTTCAGGCATTTGTCGAATTAACGCTATTAAATCCTCTTCATTCAACCGCCCAATAGCGTCGAAATCATCGTCGGCCAAATCAGCTACTTGGTCCGCAGGCACATGAACTCCCATGCGCAAACGCCCTTTCAATACATTCAATGAAGTATTCACAACCACTCTTCGTATCCAAGCTCCCAAAGGCCCCTGGCCTTGCCATTGGCCTAGATTGTTGAACACGCGTATAAATCCTTCCTGCAAAGCATCCTGCGCATCCTCATCGCTGTCAAAATACCGCTTGCACACCGGATACATCTTTCCCGCGTAGAGTTTCCAAAGATTCTCCTGAGCTGCACGATTGCCCACCATACAGGCGTCGGCAAGTTCTCGGTCGGTCATGAAACGCTTCGGATAATGATAAAAACAATCAGTGAAAAGTTGCCTGAGACAGCAAAAAGAAATACCAATTAACGCAATATGAAGACGTTGCCCTCATAGGTTTTGGTCTTACCTGTCTCCAAATCATCTACTTCAATTTTCCATAGATAATAGCCATCCTGGATATAATAAGTTCCTCCATCATATCCACCCGTCCAGGCCTGTCCAAGCTCTTCGGAATAAAACACAACATCGCCCCAACGGTTGAATACCCAGAAACGATAACTGCCCTCAACTTCTCCATTGATGACAGGCAAAAACACATCGTTCAGACCATCGCCATCCGGGGTGAATGTATTTGGAACAAAAACCTGTAGGATATTCTCTATGAAAACCTCCTGACAAAGTGTATCAAGACAGCCATATTCGTTTCCGGCCGTAAGACAGATAACATACGGATCCGTCGTCTCAATATCAGGGAAAGTCCATACCGGGTTCGGCAATAAACTCTCGCCGGCACTGTAGAAGTTCCAATAAATAGAATCTGCGCCCGCCGTCAAATTTTGAAACTGAACCTCTCGGTGCAGAATGTCTACCGGTTGTGGATCCCAAGTAAAATCTACCTCCGGATAATTTCGAATAGTGATAGGAGTCGAGAGCGTGTCGGAACCTGCACACCCAAATTCAGAGGTAATAGTTATAGAAGGGAAGAAGTTTCCGGGTGATGTGTAAACAACAGAAGTGTCTCCGCAATAAACCAGCTGCGTGCCATTGCCCAACGACCACACACAAGTGCTCAGGTCGTTGTAATTCGTGTCGAGCAACGTGTAATAAAACCCAATGGTGTCCGGATAACAGTTACCCGATTCGTCAGCGTCCATAATGGGCTCGGGAGTATCATGAACAGTTACCCAAAGTGTATCTGAAACACTCGTAAGCGGACAGTTCTCGTCTGTAACTCGAATCTCATAAATCTCATCAAATAGAAAACACTCGTTAATAGTATCCTGAGATGCAATTAGGGTCGGACTCAGATCAACGACATCATTCAACTCATACCATTCCACCAACAAATTGCCGGTGCCTCCGGTTGCAAGCGCAGTTAAATCCTCGCATTCATACTGACAAGTATGCAAAGTATCCAACCCATTCTGGACCAACAACGCAACATTCGACGATACGGTGCCAACGACGGATATAGTATCCGACGAACAGCCGATTGCATCCAGAGCATACAAATAAAGCGTCGTGTCTTGAGAAAGTACTATCGTGAGTTCCTGATTCGCTGTTTCGTTTGTAATGCCCACCAAACAATCACTCGCTTCAGGACAACCATACCAATAAGTGGTAAAGTTTCCTGCACCTCCGCTCAGTTCAGCATCATAGGTTATCGGATAGTTCGGACATCCCAAAATAGCAGGTGGATTCGGGCTTATGAAGATTTGCGGGGAGTCCGGGCTAATCGTAAAGCTCGTGTCGGCGCTGCAAACCTGTCCGCTGGAAAGCAAAATATTTACTGTGAGTTCATATGATCCTACTCCGAGATTAGAAAATACAAAAGGAGCATCTTCTGCTATGCTTACAACCAGACCGCCCTCACTCAAAACATATTGGGTCGCGTCCGGATTGTTTCCTTCTACAACACCATTCAAATCAGAGAAACAGAAAGGAAATGATTGGTCTGTATCTGCAATCACATACTCTTGTTCGCGAACATCGATTGTAAAATCCGCAGAAACCTCGCATCCCTCGGCGTCCACAATCAGCAAGGTGTGGTCTTCCGGATCGTCAAAGCAAATTGGGTCGGTTGCACTGTTGCCGTCGATGGTAGCAGTAAACGAGTTGTTGTAAGCCCCTAACACATCGAAGTCTATGTCTTGCGTGGTTTCATTGATGCAATTGCCATTGCACATATCGGGCGGGTATACCAAATTGATTATTTCAATCGGATCATTCACTTCAATGGCTATGGTTTCCGAGGAAACACAAGCTACCGCTCCAAAATCTTCTGTTGCCGTTACTTCAAAGATCTCATCGGCCGACGGATCAATGTCTATAACAGCCCCATTGGTTGGGCTTGTAATGGAGGCACTAGCCGCCCAGCTGTAGGAATATAATCCGGCGCCTGTAGCAGCAGCCGTAATGGTTGCTGTGTTGTTGGGCGCATCAAAACATAAAATGTCATCACTGGCTACAACTGAAATGGATGGGTTGGGGTGAATTGTCAAAACAACCTGATCGGTGCTGCTGCAAGAGCCGTCGGTGACACTCAGCGTGTAGGTGTATGGACTATTCAATGAGTTGTTTATCGTAACAG
>JBIKSC010000164.1:0-6006 GCA_044348775.1 Flavobacteriales bacterium
GCACGCTGAAATTCGAATCCTTCGAAAAAGCGCTGCCATGAGCTATCTACCGATTGGGGGTTGCTTTTGTATTGCTGATAGAGCGACTCTATTGCATTGATATCGCTGTTGGCGAGGTATGAATGTGGGTCCATTCTGACTTAGAAATTGAATTGGCTCGCGAAGGTAGCGCGCACCTTTCAATAAACCACCTTTTTTGCTTTTTGATCGGCTTCTCCGTGTTAGACATTTTGACTAAAGTGCATGCGCAGCCATATTTTTTTTGCCTCCCGTTCCAAAATTTCGACTACCAGCACTGAAACCCTTTCTGCAGCTGGAGTTGACGACATCAGACTTCGAATTTTTCCTTCCGGAATATCGATGCGATACAATACTTGTCCAAGGCTGCTGCTGTGCTCTTGAATAAGTCGCAATACAACTTCGTTCAGGCGATTAACTATGCCGACAGGTGTTGGTTCAGCTGTCAACTCTCCCCAATCAATTGGGTATAGGTCCTTTGCAAGCTGTGCCTCTAGTTTTTGGAGAAACAGGCTATGACTAGGTAAAGGTAATTGCCCGAGATAAGGTATGACTTCTTCGCTCATTCTCACGAAGATACTGCTATAGGGGTTTTACCCGTTCAATTGTACACTTCCTTACATTCGCGTTCTCAATTTTAGTTTATGAAGACTCTAACCATTACTCGCTCGCTGCTCTTGTCCGCATTTTTGTTTGTAGTATGCACAGCATCAGCACAGCAAGGAACGATCCGTGGCTTTGTGAAGGACCAGGAGACAGGGCAGCCGGTCATATTCATTTTGGTTGGATTGGATGGTACAGCCTTCGGAACACAAACCGACGAGAACGGATTTTACACCCTCACCAAAATTCCCGATGGTAACTATACGCTTGTCATCAATCAGTTTGGATTTAAAGAGGTGCGCGATGTCATTGATATTTCCGGGTCTAAGGTGGTTGCTCGAAACTACTTCTTGGAAAAGGACGATTTAGTTATGAACGAAGTTGAGATTACTGACAAGGGTAGCGCTCAGAAGAACAATGTGAATATTTCTGTGGAATCGATGCGCACAAAAGATATCAAGCGCATACCGAGCGTTGGTGGAGCTCCCGATTTGGCGCAGGCGCTTACAACATTGCCGGGTTTCATTAGCACCGGTGACCAAGGTGGGCAAATTTACGTTCGCGGTGGGTCGCCCGTGCAAAATAAGGTTCTGCTCGATGGTATGATTGTCTACAACGCATTCCACTCCATTGGTCTTTTCTCCGTTTTCGATACGGATATTATTGCCAACGCAGATGTATACACCGGAGGTTACAGTGCTCAATTCGGTGGAAGAATTTCTTCCATCATGGACATCACAACCCGTGATGGTAATAAGCGCGAAATTGACGGTCACGTTGGGTTAAACCCTTTTGGCGCGAAGGTTCAGATTGAAGGTCCGCTGCGAAAGCTGCGTGAAAACGGCAGCGGAATATCCTATGTTCTTTCTGCTAAAAATTCCTACCTCGACAGAAGTTCCAAGTTGCTGTATCCTTACGTAAACGAAGGAAATGGATTGCCTTTTAACTATACCGACATCTATGGAAAGGTTTCGTTTAGTGGGTCAAACGGTTCGAAGTTCAATGCATTTGGCTTCAGCTTCAACGACGGTGTGACGAGCTACAAAAATCTCGCATCGCTCAACTGGAAAAATAATGGCGGTGGAGGTAACTTCGTGGTTGTGCCTTCCAGTTCTGCAGTTCTCATCAGCGGTAACTTCGCCCGAAGCCAGTATGAAATTGTCATGAGTGAGGAAAACAATCCCGACCGAATCAGCAAAATCAATAGCTTCAACTTCGGTCTCGATTTCAAATATGGTATTAAAAATGACGTGCTGAAGTACGGGGTGGAAGTTGTCGGATTTTCAACAGACTACAAAACATTTGCTCTCCTAGACAACCAGCAGATTGTTCAGGTAACGCAGAACACAACCGAGCTCAATACATTTTTCGATTACAAGATGAATCGCGGACGTTGGGTAGTAGAACCTAGTGTTCGTTTCCAATATTATGGAACACTGAGCGTATTCTCTCCGGAGCCGCGATTGGGTGTTAAGTTCAAAGTGAATGAACGCTTTCGTATCAAAGGTGCTACAGGTAAATACACCCAAAACCTGATGGCCACCAATAGTGACCGGGATGTTGTCAACTTGTTCTACGGATTCTTGGCAAGCCCGGAAGATTTACAAAACGAGTTTACCGGTGATCCTGCAATTCAGGCAGGTGGTGAGGCCGTTAATTCGCTCGGTGGGATTGTTGGTGGAATTGGTGATGGACTGACTTTTGGCCGCACTCCAACCAATGAACAAGTGAAAAATGTGCTTCAAACAGCTAGACACTTGGTGATAGGTTTCGAGTTCGATCTTTCAGAGCGATGGAATTTGAATGTGGAAAGCTATTACAAGCGATTCAATCAACAGACCAACATCAACAGAAACAAAATTTTCAATAATGATTTCGGACAAAACAGCGATAAACCGGAAGAGCTCACACGCGATTACGTTATTGAAACCGGAACAGCCTACGGAACCGACCTTGTGCTGAAATATGAGGACAAGTCGTATTACCTCAACATTGTATATTCATTGGCTAAGGTGCAGCGCTGGGACGGTTTTCAATACTACGCGCCCGTGTTTGATCGTCGACACAATTTGAATTTGATAGGGACGTATCTCTTTGGAAAGGAAAAATCATTCGAGTTCTCTATGCGATGGAACTTGGGTAGCGGCTTGCCATTTACTCAGACACAGGGCTTCTACAATGGACAAAGCGTTTCTCAAGGAATCAGCCTCGACTATGTTACCAACAACAGTCAATACTTGAGTGTACAGTACGCTGCCTTAAATGGTGGGCGCTTGCCATTCTACCATCGATTGGATATCAACCTCAAGAAAACGATCAAGTTGAGTAATAAGTCCGGTTTGGAATTGAACGCCGGAGTAACGAATGCGTACAACCGAGCCAACGTATTCTACATCGATCGCGTAACAGGTGAGCGTATCGATCAGTTGCCTTTGTTGCCAACTATCGGAGTAGACTTTACGTTTTAATAAACGTAATTATTGAAAGGGAATGTTTTGGATGATTCCATTCACCAGTTCCTTTTCTTGGCCAGAACCGGCATTATCATTTAAATCGGATTCAAACATTGCTGAAATCCTTCCATTGGAATTCATGTAAATGCTGATGTAGCCATTGGGGTTGAAACTGGTGTCGAATACAAGCGTGTCGTCTATCAATATAATCGAAGTTGAGCTTGAAAACGAGATTGAGTCTTCACCCACCTCCAAGTCAGGCATGCGCAATATCATTTGCCTTCCGTATTGATCGAGACAGGAAAACTCGTGAATGGCAGCAAGTGTATCATAAACATATTGAATAGTTGAAGTGTCGCCTATAAACGCTTCATCGCCAATAAGAACGGCTTGCCATTGTTTCGTGATGTTCTGTGTCTGGTTGGTATCGATCGGATTTCCTCCGGTATCGGTGCTGTCTGGCGGAAGTGCTTGAGTTGGCGACCAATTGGTAATGTCGTTGTCTTTTTGACATGACGCGAACAAACAAAGACCAAGAATGGTTATGATCAATTGATTCTTTATCTGGTTATGTTGCATAGTCATATTAAAGATGAGGTGTGGTGTTCTTTTTCAAAGTCTTCGCGCTTCAAAGGTACAACTATGTTAATTTCGACCCGATTTTTTCAATTCAAAACAAATCATATTGCATAATGGCAAACAAGTATCAAGCACAAATCGACGCCTTCATGGCAGAGGTTAAAGGCAAGAACCCTAATGAACCTGAGTTTTTGCAAGCGGTGCACGAAGTGGCCGAAACGGTCATTCCCTACATCGAGGAAAATCCGAAATACAAAACAGCGAAAGTGTTGCAGCGCATTGCTGAGCCGGAGCGCACCATCATGTTTCGTGTGCCATGGGTTGATGATAAAGGTGAAGTACATGTAAACCGAGGCTATCGCGTTGAGTTCAACTCGGCCATCGGGCCATACAAGGGCGGCTTGCGTTTTCACCCAACTGTAAACCTTTCCGTTCTTAAGTTCCTGGGCTTCGAACAAATATTCAAGAATTCATTGACTACGTTGCCTATGGGTGGCGGTAAAGGTGGTTCTGACTTCGATCCGAAAGGGAAGAGCGATCGCGAAGTAATGGCGTTTTGTCAAAGCTTCATGAACGAACTCTCTCGCCATATCGGGGCTGATACAGATGTACCGGCCGGCGACATCGGCGTGGGCGGACGTGAAATTGGTTTCATGTTCGGTCAGTACAAGCGCCTGCGCAATGAGTTTACAGGTGTGTTCACCGGTAAGGGTCGCACGTGGGGTGGTTCGCTCATTCGTCCCGAAGCGACGGGTTATGGTTGCGTGTATTTCGCAGCCGAAATGCTCGGAACGAAGGGCACCGATTTTAAAGGCAAAACAGTGGTTGTTTCTGGTTCCGGTAACGTGGCTCAGTTCGCCATTGAAAAGGCAACTCAATTGGGTGCCAAGGTGGTGACTGCTTCTGATAGCGATGGCTATGTGTATGACAAAGATGGTATCGATGCTGATAAGCTTGCATTCATCATGGAACTGAAGAATGTGAAGCGCGGTCGTATCAAAGAATACGCAGACAAATACAAATGCGAATATGTAGCAGGCAAAACCCCATGGGGCGTGAAGTGCGATATCGCTCTTCCATGTGCTACTCAAAACGAATTGAACGGTGACGACGCGAAGGCGTTGATTGCGAACGGTGTAATGGCAATTGCCGAAGGTGCCAACATGCCTTCTACACCTGAAGCGGTTGAAGCTTTCTTGCACGGTAAAGTGCTCTTCGCTCCGGGTAAGGCTTCCAACGCGGGTGGAGTTGCTACCTCAGGTTTGGAAATGTCACAAAACTCACTTCGTTTGTCATGGACACGTGAAGAGGTTGACCAGCGCTTGCACAATATCATGAAGAGTATTCATGAGGCGTGTGTGAAGTATGGCACAGATGGCGACCATATCAACTACGTGAAGGGAGCCAACATTGCAGGCTTCGTGAAAGTAGCCGATGCTATGCTCGATCAAGGTGTAGTATAAGCTTAATGAAATTCAATAGATAAAGCGGTCGGTTTTTCCGGCTGCTTTTTTTATACCCTTTTTGCGGTATTCAAAGCGCTTTGGGGCGCTATACCTTTTCTAAGGTATGGTTGAGTCAATAAGGATAGGTTCTCTTTGCTGCTACTCAAAAGTTGCTATGAAATCACTTCTGCTCGTGCTCTTGTCGCTTACATGTTCCTTGTCTGCTGTGGCAATGCATGTTGATTCGGATACGATTCGTCCTATCGAACTGAATGGTATCGAAATTTCTACACGCCGCGAGTATCTTCCTGTTCATCGATTGCCCAATGTGCATGGAAATATTCTTATTGCCGGTAAAAAGAATGAAGTAATCGAACTGTCTAAATCCACTGCAGACCTCGCTTCGGTAAACCAACGACAGATTTTCGCACGTATTCCGGGTTTGATGATATGGGAAAGCGACGGGAGTGGAATCCAGGTCGGAATTGCTGCCCGAGGTTTAAGCCCCAATCGCTCATGGGAGTTCAATACAAGACAAAATGGATATGATATATCGCCTGATGTATTCGGTTATCCGGAAGCGTACTATACACCTCCCATGGAGGCAGTTGAACGTATTGAGTTTTTGCGCGGCGCTGCGTCACTTCAATTCGGCCCGCAATTTGGCGGCATGGTCAACTACGTGCTCAAATCAGGGAATGGCAACAAGCCATTCTTTTATGAATCCCGACAATCGGCAGGCAGCTTTGGGTTATTCTCCACCTTCAATGCCATTGGCGGCACCAAGAACAAATGGAGCTATTATGCTTTCGCTCAGCAACGTCGGGGTAATGGCTGGCGTGAGAATGGAAAGTTTGACTCCAAGTCTATTTATGGTAGTGTGGAATACAGACACAGTTCGAACCTTC
>JBIKSC010000166.1:0-5959 GCA_044348775.1 Flavobacteriales bacterium
TCCATAGAAGCCAATCCTTCATCGCCCTCACTTGTGCTAAGTGGCACCCTCGGTCAGGACGCGCTGCTGCGCGTCCATAGAAGCCAATCCTTCATCGCCCTCACTTGTACTAAGTGGCACCCCGGTCACATCGCACTTAAAGCTTCGCCGCCACGAGCGCCATCAGCAACAACAGCGAGATTACATTTAACCAGACTCCCGCCTTCAGCATATCCTTGCCGCGTATGTAACCACTGCTGTATGCAATCGCGTTGGGCGGTGTACTCATGGGGAACATAAAATCGCAGCTGGCTGCAATCGTGACCGGTATGGCAAATACCTCCGGTGATGCGCCGGAGCCGGCTGCTAGCGCGGCTACTATAGGTACGAAAATGTTGACCATCGCGATGTTGCTCATCAGCGCGGTTATAACGAGTCCTGTCGCGCACAAAAGGCTCACGAATAAAAAAGGATTACCCGTGTCGAAGGCCGAGATTGCATTCGTAAGTGTTTTTACCAAACCGCTTTGGTCAAAAGCGGTGGCCAGGCTCATACCTCCGCCAAACATGAGCAAAACGCCCCAGGGCAGTTTCTCGGTATCACGCCATTCCAGCACTTGTTCTGATTTGTTTGATGAGGGTATCAGAAACATACAGCTTCCCATGATGAGTGCTATTGCTGTATCGCTGAATTCGATACCCATGGGTTTGAACAAAGTGCTAAGAGGCTCCTGAAGCATCCATAACAAAGCGGTGGATACAAATATTCCGAACACGATTTTCTCTTCGCGCTTCCAATTTCCAAGCAATGCCAATTCACTGCTTATTATGGCTTGACCAAGCGGGAATCGACCCAGTCTATTCGGGAAAACGACCCAAACCATCAGTAGGTATGCGCAAACGAGCAAGGCCAGTGAGAAGGGTAAGCCCCATGCCATCCAATCGAAAAAGCTGACTGTATGCGCGAATGACTTATCGAGAATGCCCGCCATACTCGCATTGGGTGGCGATCCTACCAATGTTGCAATGCCTCCTATGCTTGCACCATATGCTATTGAAAGCATCAAAGCTGTCGAGAAATTTCGCGTGCCTTTCGTTGCCTGCGGCTCATTGGCTAACAGCATCACTACAGACCCTGCTATGGGCAGCATCATAAGTGTAGTGGCTGTATTGCTTATCCACATACTGATGAAATAGCTGGCCAGTAAAAAGCCAAGAATGATGTGATTTGCACCTGTGCCCGTGCGCGACACGATATTCAAAGCGAGCCTTCTGTGTAAGTTCCATTTCTCCATGGCAAGCGCAATAAGGAAACCGCCTAAAAAGAGAAAAACGTAACGATTACTGTAGGCAAGACATGTCTTTTCCAGGCTTAAAACGCCCAGCATCGGAAACAGGATGATGGGAAGCAAAGATGTAATACCCATAGGCACACTTTCGGCAATCCACCATATGAGCATCCATGCCACAACCCCGAGCACTTTTGCTTGAGCCACATCGAGGCCCACGGGTTGCATCCACCAAATCAAGGCGAACGCGAGGGGGCCAAGCAGTAGCGATAAATTCTTACCAGCCGAATTCATAGGCCTCAAATGTAACGTACTCGCAATCTTGCGCGGTAAATTTGCACCATGCAAGAGCGTGCGGTAAAAAAAAATCAGGTGCTTGAAATTGTCATCAGCGATATGGCTTTTGGCGGTGTAGGCATTGGTAAGTTGCAAACAGAGCAAGGCGAATTCGCGGTATTCGTGCAAAACGCCATTCCCGGTCAACGGGTGCTGGCGCGTGTAGAGAAGGCTCAGAAACGTTTTGCGGAATGTAAACTGGTCGAGGTTCTGAAACCATCACCCGACGAAGTTTCGGTTCCCTATCAAGCCATACCCGGAGCACCCTATGCTACTCTGCCCATCGAACTTCAGCGGCAATACAAGCGTCGCACGACGCTTGAGCTTTTTCGCAGAATAGGCAAGATTGCCCATATCGAAGAGGTGTTCGATGAATACATTGAATCACCTGCCACGTGGCACTACCGCAATAAGATGGAGTACGCTTTCTCCGTCATCCGTTTCGATTTAGAGGAGAAAAAGGAATACGATGATTTCGGTCTAGGGTTCAAGCATCGCGGCACGTGGTGGTGTGTCGAAAATTTGGATCGCGACTCAGGTCTGTTCGATCAAGAGTTGGAAGAGCAACTGCGCCACATTCGTCAATGGTGCATAGACACAGGGCTGCCCGCTTGGCACCCGCCTGCGCATCATGGTTTTTTCCGATACCTTGTTGTACGAAAAAGTTTCGCTACCAACGAGCTGCTCATAAACCTGGTTACTTCAGAGAGAGAGGTTGAAACCTTCGATACGAATGCCTTTGTAGCATGTCTTCAGAAGCATTTGGGTGCACGTCTTGCCGGCGTCATTCACACGATCAATCCCAATACGGGCGATCGAATTGACCCGCTATCAGGCCAAACGAATTTGCTGTGGGGTAGTCCGGTTATTGTGGAGAATATTCACGGATTGAAATTCGAAATCAGCATGACGAGTTTCTTTCAAACCAATCCCCGCAGCGCGGAAAAACTCTACTCGAAAGTGTTGGAATATGCCGGTGTGCGCGATTCAGATGATGGCAATGTCATCCTCGATTTGTTTTGCGGAACGGGAACTATTACGCAGTTGTTAGCGAAAGAAAGTGGTAAAAAAATTATCGGTGTCGATATTGTGGATGCAGCCATCCAAGATGCGCGCAGAAATGCGGAAAGAAACGACGTTCACAACCTAGAGTTCTTCGCGGCCGATGTAGGTAAGTTCTTATTGGAATATCCACAGTACCAGGGTAGGATCAGTTGTGCAGTACTCGATCCGCCGCGTGGTGGAATTGCTCCGAAGACCCTGCGGAAAATTATTGCGTTGGGAGCGCGTCGCATTGTATACGTTTCTTGCAACCCCGCAACCCAAGCGCGCGATACAATCGACTTATTGTCGGCCGGATATTCGTTGCGTCGAATCAGTCTGGTCGATCAGTTTCCTCACACGTCTCACGTGGAAACTGTTGCCTGGTTCGAGTTGGATTAACACGTTTGTGTATT
The DNA here is from genome assembly GCA_044348775.1 of Flavobacteriales bacterium. Classification (GTDB taxonomy): domain Bacteria; phylum Bacteroidota; class Bacteroidia; order Flavobacteriales_D; family Sanyastnellaceae; genus JAIBBG01. Next base: position 3,061 of record JBIKSC010000166.1, read on the forward strand.
TTTGAAGACATGACAAAAGAGCCGACCCTCATATTGAATGCAAAGCAAATCAGCCGTAAGCTGACTCGAATGGCGCACGAAATTCATGAGAACCACTACAGGGAAAAGGAACTCGTGTTGATAGGGGTTGAAGGCCGCGGCAGTCAATTGGCGGCTCGCTTATGCAAGCTGTTGTCGGAAGTAAGTGAGCTCACCATTCACCAGGAAGAAATTCGATTGAACAAGGACAAGCCTCTTACGGAACCTCTTGTATTTACCGGAGATCTAAAATCGCTCAAAGGGAAGTCGGTTATCCTTGTCGACGATGTACTCAATAGCGGAAAGACATTGATTTATGCTTCGCGATTTTTGCTGGATGTCGATTTAAAGTCACTGACGATTGCTACCCTCGTCGATCGTTTTCATAGGAAGTTTCCTATTCGACCTGATATAGTTGGTATCACACTCTCAACTAATTTGCGAGAGCATGTGACAGTTAATTTGAATAAGGGAAAAGAGGCTGTTTACTTGGATTAACGCGAAAATCAATTCTTACTTCCTGCCCCTTGTGATTTAATAAGAGCAATTACTTCTTGTTGCTGCTCAGCTTTCTGCATGTCATGCTCAATCCACTTATTGAGCTGAGATACCAAATCCTTGATTTGTAACTGCAAATCCGCGATAGTCTTGTTTTGCGAAACAATCATGTCAAACATTTCGGATGTTGGCTGAATGTCCTGTGAAGTCATAGTTCTGGAATCAGGGTTCATAGCTTGCTCAATGATAGAGCTAAGGCTTTCTCCCTGTTCATACAGATAAACCAGGCGTAATAAATCAACACCCAACAACTTGTTGAATTGCATTATCATACCCGGACGCATGCTGCCGGCGAGAATGCGCTGGTTAAAGTTCGAAGGGCTAGTATCCAAGTCAAGTGCTACCTGTCTTTGCGATAAATTCTTCGCGTCTAATAGTGCCATTACCACCTTGCTGAAAGCCTCCCTCTGCTTTGACTCCATTTTCATGGTTGTAAAGTTCAACATAAATAATGATTTGGCTATCAATAAAATGTGTTTAATAGTGACAAAAACAGGCGGTCGTGTATGTAATAATTTGCAAAAAGTGGAGATTGTATGAATTCCAATAATGGGTATATGTAACCAAATAAGTATTCCGTCGTTTAAATTAAGTTTTTATGAATAAAATAAAGTTTAAGTCGATGAAATTATATTTACGACCCCCAAAACTAAATTATCTAATCGCCATGAAAAACCTTGCTTGGAGCTTGAGGGCTTCTCTATTGGTTGTATCCTTTTCGTTGCTCGCACAGCAAGCGTTCTCTCAATCGACAGTTTTTCAATTGACACCGAAGGAAAATGCTTTTATGTGTCCATTCCTGACTCCGATTTTTATGAAGGAGCTAACTGAGGCTGGCGCTGAAGAAATCCGGAAGGATCAGGATTTAATTATCCACTTTAAGGTTCAAACCAATTCGGACTTGGATTCGACAGAGATCTATCGGATAGCGGGTGAAGTTGGTTTTCAATCTAAAATTTTCACCCTTCAAAAAACAGAAGAATGAGAAAACTTAGCGCGCTTCTATTCTTGTTCGCGTTCATCATAGATGAGAGCGAAGGGCAAGACAACACATTCTATCGGAAGTATAACTTGGGTGGAATGCAAGGTGGTCTTCAGCTCGAGGCTACTCAAGACGGTGGTTTCGTGGCCACCGGCCAGCATGAAGGCAATGGCAGCGCAGGTAGCTGCGATGTATATGTTTATCGTGTCGATGCTTGCGGTAATAATCTTTGGTTCAAATTGATAGGTAATGGGGGCGCAGAAGGTGGAAAGTCAATCAAGCAAACCGGCGATGGAGGATACATTGTGGCTTGCCATTACGACAACATTGGTGCTTTAATTCGCATGAACGACGCAGGCGACGTGCTATGGTCAAAGGCCTATTCAGGAACCAATTGGGCTTTCTACGCTGATGAGACGGCAAACGGAGATTTTATATGTCTCGGTCAGGCCGGGTCAGCTCTATATGTTTTCCGCACAAATTCATCCGGCGATATGATTTGGTCTAAGAGCATATCGGGCATGGGGTCTATGAGTTTTTTTATTGGTGAACTTCCCAACGGCGATTTCATCTTCACGTCAACTTATGGCCTGCCCGGAAAGGACATGGCCGTAGGACGTATCTCTGCTACTGGTGATTTTATCTTCGGTAAATCCTATGGCGGATCCGGATGGAATGAAGGAGACCATACAAGTTGGTCATGTAAGGGACTTTTGGTAGATGACGGCCAGGCATTGGTTGTTACATCGCCCACTTGGATGGGCAGTGGCGGCGAGGATGTTCTACTCATGAAGGTTTCCACTTCCGATGGTAGCGTTTTGTGGTCAAATACGATCGGTGGCGGCGGCTCTGACCAGTCGAGAGACATCACGCTTCATCCGCATGGCTATGCTGTGGTAGGTAATACGAATTCCTTCCCGGTAAGTGCAAGTACGAACCCGGACACGCTTTCCCATGATATGGGTGAGCGCGATGTTTTACTGGTTAATGTTGACTTTAATGGTAATTTGATTTGGGCAAGAACCTACGGCGGAAGCGGCAGGGACCGCGGTATTGGTGTCAGCTATAACATCGATAACGGCTTTACGATGTCAGCTTTTACCAATTCAAGTTTTTTCGGAAGCGGCACGGATTCGATGGATCCTATTTTCATCAAAACAGATAGCCTTGGGCTTCTAACATGTCAAGTATATACCCCTCCCATAGTTCAAAACACACTGAATGTTACAGTAAACGACATAGGGCAAGTCTTTACCGCCGGATTGACCAACTCTAATTTGAACCCTTCTATCAACGATTACACCCCTAACGACGTTTATGTCTGCCAGTCTTGTTACACCG
>JBIKSC010000167.1:0-5946 GCA_044348775.1 Flavobacteriales bacterium
GGAATGGCGGTTTGCGCCGGAGGAATTTTCCTACTCAACAAAACAGCCAGCAATTTCCGGTCAGAAACACTGGGACAAACCGCTGAAACCATCGCATGGAAACTTTATTTGAGTCAGCAGAAAAAAGGCTCAACTATTTCAGCAGAAAAAATAGTCGACGAGGTAAAACGAGCTATGCAAAAGGATTAATCCGTGAATCGATAACCTACACCGCGCACAGAATGAAAGTGTTTGGGGTGGCGAGAATCTGACTCGAAGTACTTGCGGAAAGCGAGTATGTAATTATCAATTGTTCTTGTACTAGGGAATACATCATACCCCCAGATTTTCTCCAGTATTTCCTCGCGACTAACCACTTCACCTTTTCGTTGAATTAGCAGTTTCAGCAGCATAATTTCCTTTCGGCTGATTTCCGTTTCATGACCCACACGGTCTCTGATTGTGAAGTTGAGAAAATGAACATGATTACCTTCTCCGAATGAGTATTCGTTCATTTCGGCCAGACTATGGGAGCTATCGTGGCGCTTGATGAGTTTACGAACACGGAGCATCAATTCTTCCAGGTCGAAAGGCTTCGTGAGATAATCATCGCCTCCTATTTTCAAGCCTTCTACGCGGTCTTTGCCGCTCCCTTTGGCAGATAAAAACAGAATAGGGGTGGTATTCCCTTCCAGACGAATGGTTTGACAAACGGCAAAACCATCCATCAATGGAATCATAACATCCAGTATGGCTAAATCAAAATGCTGGTTGCGAAATTTATCCAGCGCGGTATGACCATCGCGCGCGGCAACGACATGATACCCTTCAATCTCCAAGTTGAGCGTGAGAGCCGAAATGAGACTCTCTTCGTCTTCTACCAAAAGAATGCGGTATCTATCCATAAAATGCCTGATTCAAAAAAAGAAAAGGCGGTCAATGACCACCTTTTTCCTCAGTTTCGTTGTGGTCGTGGTCATGATCATGCGTAGATCCGTCACTGTGGTCATGATTGCATGTACCTTGCTTTGCGCCTCCTTCCGGCTCATTGTAGCCTTCGATCATAATGCCGGTTGCAACAAAATTCAGCACTTTTTTAGGTGAAGTAATCGCAGCGATCTCTGCCTCTGATTTGCCTTCTTCCTGAGCATAATGCTTAAGCATTTCAACGCTGATTTCATCGTAGAATGCCTTGCCTTTCGCTTTAGCATTTAAGCCTTCACAGCCTTCGAGGGGAACAAAGAAAATGTGATCAGTCGTAATTTTTTGAACTCCACTGTCGAGTCGCATATTCATCCAACAGCCTGCCGCGGGACAGGTTTGGTCAATCACTCCGTCGATAGTGGTAAAGAGTGTGTCTTTACCCTCGAGTTGCGCTATGACGGCTGAAACCGGAATAGATGCAGAGATATCGAACGAATCGCCGTAGAACTCACGCGTGAGAGCACCTTCATCGGCTTTCGTATGGTTTTGGCCATGGTCGCAACCGCCCATGAGCATGGCTGTCAAAGAGAATAATAGGATGTTTTTCATGGATTCGAATTTAGTCAAAAGTAAAGCTTTGAGATCTTACTTATCTTTTCCTTCCGTTACTTCTTTAGTAGCACTCAGACCTGCTTTTTCAATGCGCATGCGTCCCTGGTCAAGCTTGATCACGACAGTAGTTTCATCAGTTTCGATTACTTCACCGTGAATACCTCCGAGAGTCATAACCCGATCTCCAATCTTTACTCCTTCCTGAAACTTGCGTTGTTCTTTCGCTTTTTTCATCTGTGGGCGAATCATGAAAAAGTAGAAAATAGCAAAGAAGCCAACCATAAAGAGGAGTGTGCCCATACCGCTTCCGCCTTGTGGTGCTGCTTGTAATAATGTAAAAGTCATACTGTTGTTGTTTTATAAATTTTAGGGTGTTTCCATTTCCATTTCTACCGGCGATTTAACCTTAGGTAGATTGTCGACACCGACTACGGTGCCTTGAATGCGCAGAACTTCAACCGCAGGAACGCAGTTGGTAAGCACTGAAATTGTTTTATCTACAACTCCTGAATTGCCTGTACTGCTGAACTCTACGGAGATTTGCCCGGTTTCTCCGGGTGCAATAGGTTGTTGTGACCAGTCTTTGGCCGTCGTGCAACCGCAAGAAGGGTTTACTTGTGTGATGATCAGCGGCGATTTACCTGTGTTGGTAAACCGGAAGGTGTGAGGGAATTTTTCTCCGATTGCGAGTGTGCCGAAATTGCAAATGGTGGAGTCGAATGTGATAACGGGAGCATTTTCGGTTTGTCCGCCTCCGGAGGGAGGGAAGTGTATCATGTCAGACGTAATTTGGCGATTATCGGTTTTACATGCACCGAATATCACTGCCAAAGCCAAATAAAGGGATATTGTTCTAATGGTCGTCATAACTTCCGTATGAACCGTTGAATTCACTTTCGTCGAAGTAGTCTTCTCCCGACTCGAACATGTCCTCATCCTCATCGCGTTCCTCTTCCCCGTCCACATCACCATGCATTTCAGTGAACTCTTCCTCACTGAATTCTGACCCGAAAAGATCCATTTCCTTAGAGTCTTGCGAAGGCGCATCTCCATAAACAAGAGCTACACGCGGGTATATGGTACTGGGTGCGTCTTTTTTTACTTCCATGAGTTCCACATAGAAAATCCACATGCGCATGAAATCGTATACGTAGAGTACTTTTTCGGACGGCTTGCTAAGCATATCCGAAAGTTTGGTCGACTTCATACTTAAGGCCGCATCACCGGCCATATCCATGAGCGGTATTTCCAGACCTTTTTCCCATTGCTCGTTGCTCATATAGAAACTCGCCATTTCACCTGATTCGAAATCGAATGCGTCTAAAACGGCTTCGTGCAACTGCTCAAATGTAGAGTCTGTTTCAATTTCAATGTCGCGAAAAACATCCTGCTCTGTGTCGATTATGACACGGAACTTAAAAATGTTCACATTGGTCAACTTATTTGGCATGTCTGTCTATTTCTTTTCACTGGGTGACCCTTGCATCACCCTCGTTGTGTGGACGCCCTGCAGTGCATCCTTTCTTATCCTTCTCGAAGGGCAGTCCTTGCATTACCCTCGGTCTGTGGACGCACTGCAGTGCGTCCTTGCGCCGCGCCCACTCCTCCCTAAAGTCCGTTCACCATCTTGCTTACCTGCTTAATGTCGTTCTTGAGATAGCCCTTTGAATCGTACTTTTTAGCCTCGTTGAGCAGGGTAATGGCCTCACGCTTCTTGCGTCGGTTGGCAGAAATTACTGCAAGATTCAGGTAAGCGGCAGCTTTATCGTGGTCAAGACGCAATCCGTATTGAAGTGCGGCTTTAAAATTCTTCTCAGATTGCGACAAACTGTTGGTCTGAATATCGGCCGAGCCCAGCAAGAAGTAATAGTATCCCTTTTGCTTTGCCCACAGGTGATTGGGGTTAATGCGATTCAGCCATGTTTTTGCTTTGTCCATTCGCTGCATGCGCATTTGGTAAAATACCATGATCATGCGTGTGCTTCGGAAAACAACTAATACCAGAACAGCGGTAGCGAAGAGAAGTGTAATGCCCCAGCCCCATCGACCTTGAACGAAAAGGTAAGTGTTGAAGGCGATAGCTGCAGCGGCTATGATAGATTTTATTATTCGAGTGTCCATTACGAAGGATTACAAATTACTGATTGGAAATTAGTGATTACAAAGAAGGAAAATGCATTTAACAATTACCTGATACCTAGAACCTATTACCTAAAACTGAATACCTTTTCACTAACATAAAAAAAGCTGCCATTTTTCTGACAGCTTTTCAAAAACTCTATCTGCCTGTTACAGCAGCGCGTCCATTTTTTCAGTAAGAACGTTTTTAGGAACAATACCTACGCTCTTGTCCTTGATCTCGCCTCCCTTCAGGAAAATGATGGTCGGGATATTGCGGATGCCAAAGCGTGTGCTGATTTCAGGGTTTTCATCGACATTCACTTTGCCAACCACTGCTTTTCCTTCATAGTCGGTTGCAATTTCGTCAACGATAGGACCTACCATTCGGCATGGGCCGCACCATTCTGCCCAAAAGTCAATCATCACAGGCTTATCACTGTTTTGAACCAGTTCTGCGAAGTTTTGATCCGTGATTTGTGTTGCCATTTTATGTTCTATTAAATTAAAAATCTATATCGGTATAACAATCAAAGGACCATTCTGTTTTTGCTGTCAAATAGTCCGTAATCGTAAAATCGGGCGGCAAATGTAAGTTTGTCAAACGCGTGCTGTTCGATTTTTTGCTAACAGCGACAAACATTAATTATTGCCGGTCGAGTCAATGCTGATTAGTTCCACCTCGAAAACGAGGGTAGAGTAGGGCTTGATAACCGGGCTTGGGGATTGTGCTCCGTATGCAAGGTTCTCTGGAATGAAAAACTTGTACTTGCTTCCCACGCTCATCAATTGAACGCCTTCTGTCCATCCCGGAATAACTTGATTCAATCCGAATGAAGCCGGCTCACCGCGATCTACGGAGCTGTCGAATACAGTACCATCGATAGTTGTGCCGTGATAATGAACTGTAACCATGTCTGTCGCCTGAGGCTTTTTACCCGTACCTTCATTCATTACCTGGTATTGCAGACCGCTAGCAGTGGTCATAACACCGGGCTTACTTTTGTTTTCGGCCAAAAACTTCAGACCTGCATCCTTATCTACCGCAGCCTTCGCCTCCTGCTTTTTCATCATAACCTCTTGGATATATGCCTCGGCTTCTTGCAACTCCATAGCACCCGTGCTGTCCTTTTGATCTTTCATACCTTTAATAAGCAGGTCGTAGTTCAAGTCGCTCAGTTCACTTTGCATAAAGCTGCTACCGATGCTCAAGCCAATGGTGTAGCTCAAGCTATCACGCTGGTCTTTCATTTTTACATTGCTGACTTTGCTTTGTTCACAGCTGCTGAGCATGCTACCGCAAGCAACAAGGCAGAGAATAAATTTTTTCATGGTAATAAATAATGGAATTTTGGAGGCGCGAAAGTAGGGGCATTGGTCCAATTTCAAGCGCGCGAAAAAAAAAGTTCACAAACTTTGGTGACAAAACAAGGGCATGTGCTACATTTGCACCCCTCAAAAACCGGAACCGTTTCGGTTTACGGGAATCACATAACAATCACTTACATAAGTATTAGCATGTATCTTACAACAGAAAAAAAACAAGAGATTTTCAAGAAACACGGAAAATCTGAAAAGGACACAGGCACGGCTGAAGGCCAAATCGCCCTGTTCTCATTTCGCATCAACCACCTCACTGAACACTTGAAGGTGAACAAGAAGGACTTTGGTACTCAGCGCAGTCTTATTCGTCTCGTAGGTAAGCGTCGCAGCTTGCTCGACTACTTGCAGAAGACTGATATTGCCCGCTATCGTGCTATTGTTAAAGAGCTTGATCTCCGCAAATAATATGGCGCAAACTGCGCAAGCGAAAGGGCAATTGAACACAATTGCCTTTTCGCGTTTTTTTTAACCGACGTTTTTATCCGAAAAAAGAAGCAATGAACTACGAATTGGTAACCCAAACCATAGACTTGGGAGATGGTCGTCCGGTGACGATTGAAACCGGCAAACTTGCTAAACAGGCCAATGGCTCTGTAGTGGTAAGACAAGGAGATACAATGCTGTTGGCTGCCGTTGTGGCAAGCACTCAAGCCAAAGACGGTGTGGATTTTCTTCCACTCACCGTTGAATACCGCGAAAAATATGCAGCTGCCGGACGTTTTCCCGGTGGTTATTTCAAGCGCGAGGCTCGTCCGTACGATGACGAAATTCTCGTTGCCCGCCTCATCGACCGCGCTCTGCGACCGATGTTTCCTGATGATTTTCACGCGGAAGTACAGGTTGTTGTAAACCTGATTTCTGCCGATAAAGAGAATATGTCTGATAGCTTGGCCGGTTTGGCCGCCTCTGCAGCTCTCGCTGTATCAGATA
>JBIKSC010000019.1:0-19955 GCA_044348775.1 Flavobacteriales bacterium
CGTCACTATATCTGCTTGTGACAGCAGCTATGGTTATTATCAATCTGCGGGAACCGAAATTGGAACTTCGCAGGGTCTGCTGCTTACAACGGGCAAAGCCCTTTATTCCATCGGGCCGAATAATTCCATTGGTAACTGCTCTACCAGCGCAGGTACTTGTGATTATTTTGACAATGATTGCCCTGGTAGCGCGCTGCTTAATCAAGCGCAAGATCGCACTACGTATGACGCAACTCAATTCGAGTTCGACATCATACCGCAGGGTGATTCACTCAAATTCAAGTACACCTTCGCGTCTGAGGAATACAACGAGTGGGTTGGCTCACAGTTCAATGACGTCTTCGGCTTCTATATTAGTGGTCCCGGTATCGGTACTGACGTAAATATTGCCCTTATCCCTACCACAGGTCAAGTCGTGTCGATTAACACGATAAATGCTCTCAATAATCAAGCGTTCTATTACAACAACCAAAATCCACTAGGCCAATTCATACAATATGATGGCTTTACGCGCAATTTGATTGCTAAGGTTGGAGGTCTATTTCCTTGCGAAACATATCACTTGAAATTAGTTATTGCAGATGGTACAGACCACGTGTATGATTCCGGTGTATTCATTCAATCTATTGAATCGAATCCAATATTGGTCTCTACAGCAACGTCGAATGGCTTGGATTATATGGTCGAGGGCTGCTCAGAAGGAAGCATAACTTTCACTCGTCAGATTGTCGACGATCAACCTACCGAGGTATTGTATTGGGTAGGAGGAACAGCAACAAACGGTGGTGATTATACCCCTACCATAGGCAGCGGTATTCCATTTGAGCAAAACTCCGTGATTATCCCGCCAAACGAAGGTTCCATAACATTCAATATTACCCCAGAAATCGATAATATTCCGGAGGGTCAAGAATACATTACCATCTATTTGGCTAATCCTTTATGCTTAGAGAGTGGTGCTGCGGATAGCATCAATTTCTATATAAATGATTTTTTAGATGTGCAGATTACTACCGATGAACCTAACACGTGCGTTGGCAATTGTGTAACACTAACCGGAGTAGTTCCTAATCTTCCGAGTACATCCTTTGATTGGTCTGCAAACGTTACCGATGGCGGTAATTTAATTATCGAAGTTTGCCCAACACAAGCAACCACTTATTCGTTGGATGCTTCAGTGGGTGAATGTACCGGGTCGGCCGAAATAACAATCAATGTTTCAAGCATTGCGGTTGAACTTGAGTCGACTCCGGTAAGCTGCGAAGGAGGTGCAAACGGAACAATTACCGTAACAGTTCGCGATGCTATTGAGCCCTACACGTATAGCTGGACAGGACCTGATGGATTCACCAGCAGTGCAGCCAGTTTAGCAGGAGCTGCTGCGGGTGAATATTGTGTTACAGTTACAGATGCAGCTGGTTGTGAAAATAACGCTTGCATTGACGTAATCGAAGCCAATGAATTAACCGCAACCTCTTTACTTTCAGACTTTGCTTGCAACCAGATTTCATGCAATGGTGCATGCGATGGTAGCATCAATATGGATATTACGGGAGGTATTGAACCTTATAGTTTCTCTTGGATAGGTCCTGAAGGATTCCTTGCCTCAACAGAAGACGTGAGCTCTCTTTGCGCAGGAACATACGAGTTGACTTTAACAGATGCAACCGGATGTGAATACAGCAACAGTTACACATTGACTGAGCCATCTTTGGTTAACATTGAAGTTGCAGGTACGGTAGACCTTGAGTGTTCGGGCGTTGAAACAGGTGAAGCCAGTGTTGCTGCCACCGGTGGTTGCGCTCCCTTCACATATTCGTGGAGCCATAGCGCAGCAGTTACAGGCCCGGTTGCTACTAATTTGGGCAGCGGCACTTACGAAGTAAGCGTTACCGACCAGAATGGATGTAATAGCGAAGGCAGTGTGACTATCGTTATCAATGAACCAATAGATCCTCTTGAGGTTGTTCTCGATGAGATATCACTTTACCCAGGAGGATACAACGTAAGTTGCCCGACAAGCACCGATGGTTTTGTAAACGTAACTTCAAGTGCCGGCACCATTCCTTACACATTCGAATGGACTAACGTTGCCACAGGTACCGTTGTTTCCTCGGTTGAAGACCTTTCAGAAGCTGGATGCGGCGAATATTCACTCACCGTCACAGACGGTAACGGTTGTGAAGTATCACTCGAAATTGTTTTGGAATGCGTTCCTGCGATTGATGTAACAGTTGACGTGCAAAATAATCCATGCGGAAGTCCTACGGCCTCTTTGGGTTCTATTGCCGTAACATCAGCAAGCGGCGGACAGGGTGAGCCTTACAACTTTGTTTGGACAGGTCCAAGCTGCTCTCCCTGCAATACACAGGACATTACCAACCTTGACTCTGGAGACTATACTTTAATTGTAACTGATGCCTTAGGTTGTGCAGATACAACTTTGGCCAATATTGGACAAAACGATGCATTTGTAGCCACAGGAGATGTTACACCGGAATCATGTCCAGAACTATGTGACGGTTCGATTAACATCGATATCACCGATGGATCCGGAGGCGGAGGAGTGACACCTTTTCCATTAACTGCGAATTCAACTATTCAAATTTGTTTCACTGCAACCCACACCTATGTTTCGGATCTTGCCTTTCATTTGGTAGGTCCACCAAGCTGTGGCAGTCCTGATATTCTGTTGTCGGCAAACCCGGGAATCTCTTGCAATGGCGGAAATAACATAGTCGATTTATGTTTCACAAATGCTAATACAGATCCTTTCTCAGTTTGTGGTGCCCCCACTCCTCTATCGGGTAATTATGGTGGATACGCAGATGGCAGCACCATTGATTGGACAGCCATTCTCGGTTGTGATGCTAACTCACCCGGCTGGGCAGTTCAGATATACGATTGTGTGAGTATCGATACAGGGGCTTTGACAGACGCAACCCTAACCTTCACGGACGTTGATGGTTCTGGTAATCCAATAAATTCAAGCTATTCTACTCCGGTAGGATTTAACTCTCCAATCAATGATAACTCTTGCAGCCCTTCAACAGCCTCTATTTTCCAGGTTGAAACAACCGGTGGTAGCGGCGGCGGTGGTGGCAATCCGGTAGAAGGTGACTTCACCTTTACCTGGAGCGGACCATTCAATGGCCCAATTCCAACCACCGAAGATGTTTCAGGTTTGTGTGCCGGTGATTATTCTGTTTTAATTAGCAATGGTGACTGCGAAGAGACCTTGTTCTTCACTGTTCCTGAAGCTGAGCAAATCATCGTTGATGTTGTCACTCAAGTAAACCCTACTTGCTTTGGTCAAAACAATGGTAGCATCGATATTGAAGTATCCGGTGGTAGTGGTAACTTCTCGTACCAATGGATTCCTCAACCAGCATGTTTCTTCTTCGGAGCAACCACTCAAGACGTTAACAATCTTCCGGCATGTGATTACACGGTTAGTATTACCGATCAAACCACAGGATGTAATGTTCTCCAGACTATAACATTGGATGCACCTCAAGTAATGGAGCTGACAGTAGTCACCTCTCAATTTGAAGGTGGTTACAATTTGAGTTGCCACAACTCCAACGATGGAGCGATCTCTGTATTTGTTACAGGTGGAACGCCTGATCCGGAGGCATTCGCTCCATTCGACTACCTATACGATTGGATCAATGACTGCTCTGAGATAGACCCTTCACTATACGGAAATGATCCAAATGCGCCTAACGCAACGAATCTACCAGGTGGAGCTTACGGAATTAATGTTACCGACGCTAACGGCTGTTTGGCAACGACATGCTTTGATTTGATTCCGCCGGATTCAATTCAGTCACCTGCTATCATTCAAAATATCTCATGTCAGAGCGATGAAGGATGCATTACTCCGAACATCGAAGGTGGAAGTAGCACTTTCATTGCGTATGAATGGACAGGCAATATTGGTGCTAATGCCCCTGATGCAGCCACTCTTTGCGGACTTGATGCCGGTACCTTTACTCTTACCGTGACTGATTCAAATGGCTGTCAAGAAACCTTCGATTATGAAATATCGGATGTATCAAGTCCTGAAGCTGTTATTGAATCTACAACCGACGCCAGTTGTTTCAATATTTGTGATGGAACAGCGACTGTGTCAGTAGACGGAGGTGAAGCACCATACAGTGTTCTCATTGATGGCGTAGCTGTTGATGCCATATTACCCGGAGTAATAGATAGCATATGTCAAGGCAGCCATGATTTGACAATTCTTGACGCGAATGGTTGTGAGACCACAACTACAATCGTCATTAATAGCCCGAATGAATTGGTTGTTTTAACGGAAATACTCATTCAAGAGCCTGATCAAGTGTTCACGATTCAGTGTGCAGGAGATTCGACAGGTTCTGTGAATGGTACAGTCTCAGGCGGTAGCCTTCCGTATGATATCTCATGGACCGATGGAACCGGAACAATTGTTTCGCTTTCTGAGGATATCAGCTCGCTGCCGGCCGGTCAATACTGTCTCAATGTTATTGACGGCGACGCTTGCGCTGTGCAGAGCTGTGTAATTCTGACCGAACCTGAATTACCATTAGAGGTAACGTTCGAGATTTCTGAATTTGACTCTATTTTCAATTTAGCCTGCTTTAATAGCACTGATGGCTTCATTGATTTGACAGTATCCGGTGGTGTTCCACCTTACACATTCGAGTGGTTGGGTGACAATGTCATCGACGGTGTCGAAGATCAATCAAACCTTGGTGCAGGCATCTATGACGTCGTGGTAATCGACGCAAACTATTGTCAAATACCCATCACATTTGAGTTGACTGCCCCTGCAGCAATTTCAGTTGATCCGGGTATTGTAGGCGTTAGCTGTACCGGTGAATGCGATGGACAAATTTTCACGGTAATTGGTGGAGATTATCCAAACGCAACATTCGTATGGACGTTGCCAGATGGCACTACAACAACTGAAGCTAACTTGTCAGATTTGTGCGCCGGAGATTATTTGATCAACGTAAACGACCCAGTGAGCGGTTGCAGCTACGAAGAGCAATTCACAATTGCTGACCCAGGTGCGATTGAAGTATCGATTATTCTCAATGGCGACTGCGCATTAGGAACCGCAGGTGCATGCGCTGTTGTGACCGGTGGTACCGCTCCATATAGTTTTGACTGGAGCAATGGTGGCAATCTGGATTGCGTGAACGTGATCACAAGCGGAGACTTGAGTGTAGTTGTAACCGACGCCAACAATTGTCCGCCTACCACACAAACAGTAGCTGTTCAAGTTCCAGATGCACCATTCGCTATCAGCGGTGTTGCTACAGATGCCGGATGCGGAGTTTGTAATGGATCTATTGACATTACTGTTACCGGCGGTTCGCCCGGTTATATCTTCCAGTGGGCAAATAGCGAGCAGACAGAAGATTTGAGTAATCTGTGTGAAGGATTTTACTCCGTGAGTGTAACAGATGCGCTTGGCTGTCTGGAAGAACTCAGTTTTAGTGTTGAACAATCAGAAGGACTGGTGATTGAATTGGCCATCACAAACGCGCTTTGTGCAGGTGATAGCTCCGGTGCAGTTGCAACCACTATCAGTGGTGGAACGCCTGAGTTTATCTTCTCATGGACGGATTCAAGCGAGAACGTAATCGGCTCCGAATCATCAATCTCTAACCTACCTGCCGGAGACTACAATGTGAACGTCACCGACGAAGGTGGTTGTAACAGCACAGTTCCTTTCTCTATCAGCGCTCCACAGGCTCTTAATGTTACTATAACCTTGAGCGAGTTCAGCATTGCTACGAATCCATACAACATTTCCACTCCAGGCGGAAACAATGGATCTATCCTGGTTGAAGTAGAAAGCGGTACTCCAGAGTATGTATTCAACTGGACTCCTAACACTATTCCAAGCGATGAAAACAATCCAACGGGACTTGTTGCCGGTGAGTACAATCTTCAACTGGTAGACGCGAACGGCTGTACGATTGACACTCTGATCACACTAGTTGATCCGGATGAGCTCAAATTGTATACTGCTCTTTCGCCGAATGGAGATGGATTCAACGACACCTATGTTATAGACGGTGTGCAAGATTGTCCTGATAATCAATTCAAGGTGTTCAACCGTTGGGGCAATTTGGTTTACGAGAAGGACAGTTATTTAAATGAATGGTATGGCCAGGACATGGATGGCAATACCCTTTCAGATGGAACATACTTCGTAATATTCGAAGGATGCGGCGCTGAATTCAACACCTACGTAGACCTACGCAGAAACTAAAACTGAACGGTAACAAGAACACAATAAAGACAATAACACTATGAAAAAATATATAATCCTCATAGCTATCGCAATTGCTGCCGTTCGTTCATCGGCTCAGCAGGAATTGATGATTAGTCAGTACATGTTTAACAGCATGGTATTGAACCCAGCGTATGCCGGCACACATGAATATTGGAGCACCAGTCTCCTGCATCGCAGCCAATGGGTGAAATTCGACAATGCCCCGCGCACACAGTTCCTCAGTGCAGATGGTCAAATTCTCGGAGGCAAGGCCGGGCTTGGTTTCAATGTAAGCAATGATGCGTTGGGTATTACCAATGTGCTCGACATTAATGCCAATGGAGCTACCCACGTAAACATGGGTAAGGGTAAACTAAGTTTTGGACTTCGCCTGGGAATGTCGCGTTACAGCGCTGAGCTCACCGAGGCTGTGATCAAAGACGTGGAAGATCCTGTTTACGCCAACAACATCAACGGAACAATGATTCCACGTGTGGGTGCAGGTTTGTACTACTATCAAAGTAATTTCTTTGCCGGTTTGTCTATCCCTTCCCTATTGTCTGTTGATGACAAAATCAGCTATACCACAACAGGGGTTAACAGCTTCTACAAGAGCCACGTCTATATCAATTCCGGAATGGTGTTTACGCCACTTCCAGAATTGGCCATTAAGCCTAGCGTGCTTGTAAAAGTGCAAGGTGATGCACCGGTTAGTGTCGATTTCAACTGCAATGCTTTATTCATGAATAAGTTCTGGTTTGGAGCCGGATATCGCACGGGTGATGCATTGGTTACAATGTTGGAGTGGAATATTAATCCACAATTGCGCATTGGATATGCATTTGACTACACGCTTAGCTCAATTTCACAATACAGCAATAACTCACATGAAGTTATGGTTGGTTACGATCTTGGAAAAGCTGCAATGGTGAAGGCTCGTTCACCCCGTTATTTCTAACACAAGACTGAAAGTGAACTACAACAAAACGACGATTATGAAAAAGAACTATATGATACCGCGCATTGCAGCCATTTTACTGGCAAGTTTCATGTTGGGTAGCTGCGCATCTTTATATACCAAAGCAGGTAAGGATGCTTATGAAAACTTACAGTATAATGACGCTGTCTACTATCTTGGAAAAGGAGTAGCCAAGCAAGATGAAGCCGATGCGAGACGCAAACTGGCGGACAGTTACATGAAAGTCAATGACTACAATAACGCCTTGGCTAATTATGAAATCATAAGCACCTATACGGACAACACCGATAAAGATCGTGTTAACCATGCACGTGCTTTGATGGCAAAAGAGCGCTACCTGGACGCTAAAGCAATATTAGAAGGTATTGTTAGCCGCGATGCATCTAATGCATATGCCAAGCAGTTACTGGCAAGCTGCAAGAACATCGATCGCATGAAGGCTGATTCAGTTAGCTACATCATTGAGCCCATGAATATACCAGCTGCCGGACCGGTTTACGCGCCTCGTTTATACAACGGTGGCTTGCTGTTCACCAGTCCATCGGGTAATGGTGAAGTTGACCCTTATACCAAAATGACATACAGTAATTTGTATACTTCCAAAAGAGAAGGCGCCTCTTGGGGGGCACCTCAGGAATTGGTAGGTATCAATGGGAATTTCCATGACGCAGTAGCGGTTGTATCTCCTTCAGGCAACACAATCATCTTTACACGTAGCTTCATGCTTGAATCCGGATCCATCGCCGGTAACGAAAACAAAGTGAGTACAACTCAGCTATACAGCAGCAGAAAAGCGGCCGATGGTACTTGGGAAAAACCAACTGTTTTGCCATTCTGTGACAACAAATACATGTATGCTCACCCAGCATTCGCTTCTGATGGAAAGACCTTGTATTTCGCCAGCGACATGCCCGGAGGTTTTGGTGGAATGGATATTTGGGTAGCTAAAATGACTGACAATGTTTGGGGTACTCCGATGAACTTAGGTGGAAATGTGAACTCAGCGGGTAATGAAATCTTCCCTACTCTGCGCAGAGATGATGAGTTGTATTATTCCAGCGACATTATCGAAAGTTTGGGTGGTTACGATTTGATGTCTTCAGCAAACCGCAGCGGTATTTGGGAGCGTCCTGTTCACTTGAGCTATCCACTGAATAGTTCGTATGATGATTTCAGTATTGCTTGGAATCCGGACAATAAAACCGGCTATTTCTCGAGTGATCGCTATGGATCGGACCGTATTTTCAGCTTTATCGAAGATGACAGCAAGGTTACTTTCAATGCACTCGTTACCGGACGTGACAGCAAGTTGCCTTTGGGTGGAGCAAAGATTATCATGAAAAATCTTACAGATGGTACCGAGCAGATGTACATCACGGATGGCAACGGAAAGTTCACCGCTGAATTGATGAAAGGCAAAGACTATCAAATGGTAAGTGAACTTGAAGGTTATTTCAGCCAGACCGACAACTTCAATACTCGCGGTGACGAAGACCCAATCAATAAGATGATTGAAATGGGCGAATTGTATGTTTCCGACACGAATGCTGAAAAGAAGGATAACAGCAGTGTAAAAGCAAAGGGTATTTACGACCTTCCCGATATTCACTGGGATTACAACAAATGGGATATACGTAGTGATGCGTATCCATACCTCGACAATTTGGTGAAGCTTTTCCGTGAGAATAACAATTTAAAATTTGAATTGCGCAGCCATACCGATTGCCGCGGAAGCTATGAGTACAACGACGACCTTTCGTCGAAGCGTGCCAAGGCCGTAACTGATTACATGGTTAAGAAGGGGGTACCACGCTCCATCATCGTATCAAAAGGATACGGAGAGCGTGAGTTGCTCAACAACTGCACAGACGGTGTATTCTGTGAGGAAACACTTCATGAAGAGAATCGTCGTACAGAGTTTATTGTGACCGGTAAAAAGAAATAAATCTCCGCTCAAAGCGGCGAGTAACGAATAACGAATAGCGGATGGCGAGTGGCGAGTTAGTCACTCGCCATTTGTTTTTTGACAGGGGCTATCGTTGGCATCAATCACTATATATTTTACCGCTTCGCCACGTTTGAACCATTCGTTCCCAGTAAGGCTTGTACCCCGGCTCACGCTCGAGCAAATAGAGATTGTTGGTAAAGGGAGAATCTACTTTCTTAAACGTAAAGGATAACAAAGCGGCATTGCTATCCTCACCATAATTCCAAACCTCTCCTTGGGAAGAACGAATAATTTGATTGGGGTTACCGAAAAGAAGATGAATCATGCCACGATCAGACTTCCAACCTTCCGTGTAGGTAGAGAAATAGTAGTTAGCCTCCTCCACCCTTCTATAGAAAACACGAATGAGCTCGCGAGCATGTTCTTTACTTCCTCCGCATTCAAGCCAAAATCGATCAATGAGAAGTTTCGGATAACTATTCTTAATGATCTCCTCATGCTCGGTCTTTGTAGTGATGAAACGAATAGGCCATTCCAGGGAGCTAACCTCCTTCACCCTTGGAAAATGCGTATTGGAAGTTTTGATAGTGAAACCTGAGCGTTTGGAACTATCATGGGTCAGGAAATACAATCCGGCAATCACTTCAAAAACATACGAACCCTGTCCTTCACTTCTGACCTCCACCGGCTGAGCTCCGACAAACCCCGGCTGCTCCGGCATATTAGCAGAGAAAGGAGGAGGAGGCAACTTCAACTCTGAATTAATCTTGAATAAAATCGGATTAGCTAAAGCCCGATTTCGCTCGCTATAAACCTCAACCATTTGACCGGGAGTCACAAAACCACCGAAAACAGGTTCCCCTGTTTCAAACTTGGTAAGTAAATAGTTTTGTGCCGTGAGCGCTGAGGACTTATCACACGCTATAAACGAGGGCTGCGTAAGGTTTCGAGAGGCATCTGTAAACTCCATCAATAAGTTCCATTGTCCGGGCTTCATAGGCACCGACATTGAACCAAGTAGCCAACCTTGTCGGTCCTCTGCTGCTTCATGCAAAACCAATGAAATGGTATCCTTCGCCATGCCATTCATATCGCTTATCGTCGCCTTTACGCTCACATTAAGCACAAATGGCGTACTGGCGGCGATTCTCGTAAAAAGTAATTCACTCGAAAAGACTCTGAAATGGATGGTACTGGAATCCTCGCTATGATGATACACGATATATTCCGGGTGCAGGTCACGGCTCTCCAGGTCATAGAGGTACTGGTAAGAGCCTGTCGGAACAATGGCATTTCTCTTACAGCCATAAATACCGACGGCCAAGAGGAACAGGAAAACACTACTCTTCAATTTCATCCTCATTATCATCTTCTATCTCTGCTTGGTCTATTTTCTCACTATCCAGCGATTTACTCGTCTTAGCGCCCAATTTCTTCATTTTTTGGGTTCTCGCTATGATATTTCCTCGACCCGTTTCGAGTTTATTCATTGCATTATCATAAGCAACACCCGCACTTTTTAGACGATCACCAATTTCCTTCATATTGCCCAGAAAGGCAACAAACTTGTCATACAGCTTCCCACCTTCATCGGCGATGGCCTGCACATTTGTAATACGCCGCTCCTGCATCCAAATATTACTCACCGTGCGTAAGGTTGCAAGCAAGGTTGTAGGAGAAACGATGATGATGTTTAGCTCCCAAGCATCGTTATATAACTCTTTGTCTTGCTGAATGGCCAGTGCGAATGCAGCTTCGATTGGAGTAAACAGTATTACAAAATCAGGCGTATTCAATCCCTTTGCTGAGGGGTAATTTTTCTCGCTCAACAGCTTAACGTGACTTCGCACGCTCGCCAGATGGGACCTGACAGCAGTATCACGCTCCTGCTCGTTTGTTGCCGAAATCCAAGCGCTATAGGCCGTAAGTGAAACCTTACTATCGATGATAAGGTGTTTAGCTCCCGGCAAATTAATAATAACATCAGGGCGAATGGTTTGCTCGGCGTCATTGCTTGTCGTGTGCTGAGTGGAATACTCTACGCCCTCGTTGAGACCGCTCCGTTCAAGAATGCGCTCCAACACCAATTCTCCCCAATTGCCCTGAGACTTCGTATCAGATCGCAGTGCCTGGGTGAGGTTTGAGGCATCTTCTGAAAGTTTGGTGCTGTTGTCGTTGAGGCGTTTCAACTCGTCCTTTAGACTATTTCTCTCGATTGTTTCGAGATGATATACATCTTTAATTCGCTTTTCAAACTCACTTAAATTCGTTTGAATGGGGTTTAGCAACAACTTGATTTGCGCCTCACTTTGCTCTTGCATATGCTTCGATTTTTCATCGAGAATATTCTGAGCTAGATTTTTGAATTGATCACTAAACTGAGCCTGGATTGCGATTACTTCCTTCTTCACCTCTTCCGCCTGTTTTCTGGCTGCCGTGAGTTCAGTTTGAGCTTCCGCAAGTTTATAGGAAAGATCTACCACTTTCTTTTGCTCTGTTGCAAGGTCATTGTGTGCAATGTCGAGTTGACGTTGCAAGATTTCCATTGCGGAGTTGTCGGGTGCATTTACCGGAGAATCCTTTTTCTTAAAAACAAGTAACAGAATAAGGAGAACCAGAATGACGAGGAGTATCAGAATTCCAATTTGCATAGCGTAAATATACTTGAAGCAGGCGGCTAATTTTCAAGCATAAACGAATAGCATGATGCCGGATCTTTCCAATCGTTCCAGGAAAGCATGACATGTTGTGTCGATCGCTCCAACATGCTTCGCATTCGCTGATAAGATCCGGGCCATTCATTATCAGGACAGTTGCCGGCGTGCAGCGTATCGTGATTGGTAAGATAGAAAATAGCGTTGCCGGAAATTAAATGCACCCTCTGCTCCCACTCACCCGGATTACGCTTCGCCAAATAAAAAGCTTCCTTGTGTAAATAGCCATTGAAAAAAGGTCGATTTCGCGCGTACTCTTCCCCATCACACCACAAGAGAAGTTCACGTCCCGAAATGCCCAGAATAGATGACAACCAACCTTCCAGAACAGCATCTGGAATAAATGCAGCGGCATCGAAGCGAAATCCATCTACGCCTATGTTCAACCAAAAAAGAAGCATTTCTTCGCACGCCTGAACTAAGGTCGGATTGGCGTGATTCAACTGCACAACGTCATACCAGTTTGTGCCATGCGGTGGCATTGCCCGGCCAGAGGCATCGATGCAATACCAATCCTCATTGTTCGCCCAATGATGTGAAGGGCTTATATGGTTGAGGGGCATGTCGAGCACCACACGTAACCCGGCTTCGTGGCATTGCACTATCCATTGGCGAGCATCGTCGAGGCTCCCTACCGCATCGTTCATATTGAGATGATCGGAAATGGCATAAGGCGATTTGCTTAGCGAACGATTAACCTTCATCCAGGGCAACAAAAACACCGTGTTGAAGCCGGCTGCGGCTATTTCTTGGGGCAATCGCATAGCAGCCTGAAGCGTTCCCTCATGCGTTGCATGGGGAATAGAGATTTCAAGAATGCGCAAGGGACTTTCCATGAGTTGCATAAAAAAGCCCGCTGATAGCGGGCTTTAAGATTCTTACCTGAATTACATCGGCATAAAAGGGAATTGTTTCCCCGGAAAATGACCTGTAGCACCCAGCTGCTCTTCAATGCGAAGCAGCTGATTGTACTTTGCAATTCTGTCACTGCGGGAGGCAGAGCCCGTTTTAATCTGGCCGGTATTCAACGCAACAGCCAGATCAGCGATGGTCGTGTCTTCGGTTTCACCGCTTCTGTGACTCATGATCGAAGTGTATGAATACTTCGTAGCTAGTTGCACCGCCTCAATTGTTTCTGTAAGCGATCCAATCTGATTCACCTTCACCAGAATTGAATTTGCAATATCTTCTTCAATACCGCGAGCCAGGCGGCTCACATTGGTTACAAACAAATCGTCACCGACCAATTGGATATGTCCACCCAATGACTCGGACATTAATTTCCAACCATCCCAGTCATCTTCAGCGCAACCATCTTCAATCGAAACGATTGGATACTTGTCGCACCAAGCTTTCCAGTACGAAACCATTTCTGCGCTAGTCAGTTCCTCTCCTGTGCTTTCCAATACATACTTCTTCTTCTCCGCATTGTAGAATTCAGTGCTTGCGCAGTCGAGACCAATGCAAACATCTATGCCCGGCTTGTAGCCTGCAGCCTCAATGGCCATCATTACATATTGCAAAGCTTCTTCATTGCTTTTTAAGTTGGGGGCAAAGCCACCCTCATCACCTACGTTGGTTGAAAAGCCTTTGCCTTTGAGCACTGACTTCAAATGATGGAAAACTTCTGTACCCATTCGCAACGATTCGCTGAATGTTTCAGCTCCCACAGGGAGAATCATGAACTCTTGCACATCCACCTTATTATCGGCGTGGGCACCACCATTGATGATGTTCATGAGGGGAATCGGCAGTGTGTTACCACCAATGCCACCCACGTAACGGTAAAGAGGCATTCCCACTGTTTCCGCCGCAGCGCGGGCAGTAGCAAGTGAAACACCCAAAATAGCATTGGCACCGAGAATCGCCTTGTTCTCTGTACCATCGATCGCTGACATCGTACGATCGATACCTGTTTGATCAAATACAGAGGCTCCCACGAGGGCATCGTTGAGCGTGCCAACGACATTCTGAACAGCCTTAGTTACACCTTTGCCGAGGTAAAGCGACTTGTCTAAGTCGCGCAGTTCTACCGCTTCATGCACACCGGTGCTGGCTCCACTAGGTACCGCAGCGCGCCCTACATGGCCGCTATCGGTATACACTTCCACCTCCACAGTTGGATTACCGCGCGAATCCAGAATTTGGCGCGCGTGAATTTTAGCAATACTTGACATTCTTTTCTTTTCGTTATTAATCGTTATAGTTGAGAGATGGAAGCTCGGCTTTCATTGAGGCGTTCTTCTGCTCAGTGAACTGCGGTAGTCTTTTTACCGCTTGCAATATTCGCAATAAATTGGTCAAACAGGTAACGAGAATCATGCGGACCCGCGCTAGCTTCAGGATGATACTGCACGGAGAAAACAGGATGTGCCTTCAATCGAATACCCGCAACAGTATCATCATTGAGATGAATGTGGGTAATTTCAGCATTCTCAGCCGCGGCAATTGACTCGCGTGAAATAACAAATCCGTGATTCTGGCTGGTGATCTCGCTTTTTCCGGTAATCAAGTTTTTCACCGGATGATTAATTCCGCGATGACCATTGAACATCTTCACTGTTGTCATTCCTTGTGACAACCCGATGAGCTGGTGACCAAGGCAAATACCGAATCCCGGAATATTTGTATCAATTAGATCTTTCATTAGGGCGATGGTCTTTGGCATGGCTGAAGGGTCACCGGGACCATTTCCGTACATGATTCCATCCGGACTAAATGCCAGTATCTCTTCCTTGGTAGCGCTAAGCGGAAACACCTTCAAGTAACAACCTCGTTCTGTAAGGCAGCGTAAAATATTTCTTTTCACACCAAAATCGAGGACTGCTACACGGTGAGCAGCGTTGGTCTCGCCTACTTCATAAGCTTCTGTGCAAGCCACTTTGCTACTCAGCTCCAGACCATCCATGGAAGGAACTTTGTCCAGTTGTTTTTGAAGAGAGTCGACGTCTGTCGTTTCGGAGGAAATGATGCAATTCATGGCACCGGCCTTTCGAATGTGCCGCACCAAGGCACGCGTATCGATGTCGCATATTCCCACCACACCATCGCGAACGAGATAATCTTGAAGTGTACCGATTGGTCCGATTCTGCTGGCGACATCAGAAAATTTCTTGATGATTAGACCGGCAACTTTGCAAGTATCGGATTCTATTTCTTCATCATGTACACCGTAGTTTCCAACATGTGCTGTGGCCATAATGAGAACTTGACCGAAATAACTGGGATCAGTGAATACTTCCTGATAGCCTGTCATGGCCGTATTGAAAGCAATTTCACCGGTGGCAATGCCAGTTTTTCCACATGCTTTTCCGTGAAAAACAGTACCATCTTGGAGTACTAAAACTGCAGGAACGATTGAGCGATTCATCGGACGGCGAAATTAGTCTGAACAATGCACAGAACCGATAGTGGATTTTTAACAAAACACTATTTTCGATGAAGACAAACTGCGTGACATGCGCAAATACGGCTAAAACCAAGCACGACCTTCGGCTCTTAATGCCTGTTCATAATTCGAAAGTCAGAATAAAATTGTACAACCCGAATAGATTGCTACTTTTGCTCAAACGGATTCATTCCAATTTCAAACAATTCAAATGAAAAAGGTTCGGTGGACTTCAATTTTTTTGCTCGCACTTGTTGTGTTGGCAACTTCCTGCGCACGTCGCAAAGATGCGTGTGCTGCTTACAATCGCACCGAAATCCCTCAGTCTAAGTAATCATTCCGTATAGGAAAAGCGGACTTCCTGCTTTATATCCGGATGCAGGCTTTTGGCGACAGGACAGGTCAACGCAGCGTTTTCCAGGATTGCCTTCTCTTTATCCGTGTATTTTTTGTCTTCTAAGTGAATCTGGATACGAATCTCCCCTACTCTCCGGGGATCAGGGTACATTACTTTTTCGATATCTGCATGCACTTTACCCATCAGTATCCCCTTACTTTCAGCGGTAATCCCCATGAGCGTAATCATACAAGATGCAAGTGATGTGCAAAGCAAATCGGTTGGAGAAAATGCCTCACCTCTTCCGTGATTATCAGTTGGTGCATCCGTTATAAGCGTGCTACCTGATTTCAAATGTTCAGATTGGATGCGAAGATTACCTATGTAGGCTGCGGTCATTCCGGGATTCATGATGCGTATCAAATTTGTCTCAAAACTACGCCAGTCTTGCCTGAGTTCATGCAAGAGTGTGCTACCTTTGGTCTTGAAATGTCGAGAATTTATCTCATCGGTTTTTGCCTTCTGATGTGCCACTTGGCCGTAGCCCAGCCCATTCCCGAAAGTGAGATACTGCTCTACAACAAGATGCGCCAAATCGGCATTAATGTTAATACGAACGGCTTTGGCATTAGTACCAAGTTTGGAAGATATTCAGATGCTACCCATTTGTGGATATTCGGCGGTGATCTCATGTTTGTGAAACATGAGAAGGAAACGAAGACCTGGAATCCAGTGAATGACCCTAATGCGCGGCCTTACTACTATGGCAAGCTCAACAACTTTTATGTATTGCGCGCTCAAATTGGTCGCAAGAAAATTCTCACTGAAAAGCTGAGGCATAGCGGGGTTCAGATTTCATATAATTGGATGGTCGGTCCATCTTTCGGTTTCACCAAGCCTGTCTACTTGGAGATTATCTACATGAACGAGCCCAACAATCAACCTTATCTTGAGGTAGAGAAATTTAATCCTGACATCCACTACATCGACAACATATACGGCAGGGCAAGTTCTCTTCGAGGCTTCGATGAGTTGAGGTTTCAGCCTGGAGCATTCGGCAAATTTTCATTCACATTCGAGTACAGTAACGAACGAGAGCGTTTGAAGGGTATTGAGGCCGGTATGGCCGCCGATGCATTCAGCCGTCAGATTCCCATTATGGCCATTTATGATGATGCCAGCAAGAACCCCAAGAACCATCAGTTGTTCTTGTCGCTGTATCTTAATTTTTTCATAGGTACCAAATACGATCAGAAGTGAGCGACACCTCTACACCTGTAACTACCGAAAACACGCGCGTTCCCAAGCCCAAGTGGCTTCGTGTAAAACTACCCACCGGCGAGAATTATCGCAAGGTTCGAGGGTTGGTCGACCAGCATAAACTTCACACTATTTGCGAAAGCGGCAATTGTCCGAATATGGGCGAATGCTGGGGTGAAGGCACAGCCACCTTCATGATACTAGGCAACATTTGCACTCGCTCATGCGGTTTTTGTGCTGTTGCAACCGGCAGGCCTTTAGCGGCAGACCCCAACGAACCGGAACGCGTGGCTGAGTCCATTCGTTTGATGGGCGTAAAGCATGCGGTTATTACCTCAGTTGATCGCGACGATTTATCCGATGGGGGATCCACCATTTGGTTCAATACCGTAGCTGCTGTGCGCAGAGTTTCACCGGGCACCACGATGGAAACGCTCATTCCCGATTTTGCAGGCAAATGGGAAAACCTACAACGTATCATCGACGCAGCGCCCGAAGTTGTGTCACACAACCTGGAAACAGTACGTCGGCTGACCAAACAAGTGCGCATTCAAGCTAAATACGACCGCAGTTTAGAGGCATTGCTTCGATTGAAGCAAGGCGGTATGCGCACAAAAAGTGGGGTGATGCTAGGACTTGGCGAAACAGAGGAAGAAACATTCGAAACAATTGATGACCTGGCTTCGGTAGATGTGGATATTCTCACGCTAGGCCAGTACTTACAGCCCACTCCGAAACACTTGCCTGTGGCTTCTTTCATCACTCCCGAGAAATTTGCCGAATACAAGGAGTATGCGCTTATCAAAGGATTTCGCTATGTAGAAAGCGGTCCGCTGGTTCGCTCGTCCTACCATGCCGAGAAACATCTATTTTAATTGATGGAATCTAGCTCGACAAGAAAGCGCATTGGAATCAATGGGTTTGGGCGTATCGGACGAACTCTTACGCGTATACTGCTTGAAGATGACCGGTTCGAATTGG
This sequence comes from Flavobacteriales bacterium, assembly GCA_044348775.1. GTDB lineage: Bacteria > Bacteroidota > Bacteroidia > Flavobacteriales_D > Sanyastnellaceae > JAIBBG01. The sequence goes on from JBIKSC010000019.1 coordinate 17,882, forward strand.
CAGCCATTAATGACTTAGCCGATAGTAAAAGCCTTGCACACTTATATAAATATGATTCTGTGCATGGACTCGCTAAGGATGAGGTGAGTACGAATGGCCAGTATTTATCGATTGGTTCGCGCAAAATACCATTTCATTCCTTTTCAATGCCGCATGAAATTCCTTGGCGTAACAATAACGTGGATATTGTAGTTGAGTGCACCGGTCAATTCAAAACAAGTGATATACTGAACGGACATATTTCCGGAGGTGCAAAGCGGGTTTTGTTGAGTGTTCCGCCAGAGGATGACACCATTCGAACCATTGTGTTGGGGATTAACGATCATCTTATTTCGGTGGATGATATGATTCTCTCCAACGCATCATGCACCACGAACAATGCCGCGCCGATGATTCAGTTGATTGATGAGTTATGTGGTATTGAGAGTTGCTACATTACAACGGTGCACAGTTATACGGGAGATCAGCGCTTGCATGATTCCCCACACAAAGACCTTCGCAGAAGTCGTGCTGCGGCAATTTCGATTATACCAACCACAACAGGCGCCGCCAAGGCACTAACACGTGTATTCCCACATTTAAACGACAAGATGGGTGGTTGTGGATTTCGAGTTCCGGTGCCGGACGGATCACTGACGGATATTACATGTAACGTCCGCTCACCTCGGTCCATCGAGGAAATCAATTCTGCCTTCCGTAAAGCCGGTGAAGTTCGTTGGCCCGGTATACTTGAGTACACCGAAGACCCTATCGTTTCGGTGGACGTAATCGGCAACCCTGCCTCCTGTATTCTGGACGCAAAGCTCACCTCCGTAATTGGCCATATGGTGAAGGTAGTAGGCTGGTACGACAATGAAGTAGGCTACAGCAGTCGATTGAGAGATTTGCTCGTAAAGTTATAAGAGCGAAAGGAGCATCTTCGTCCTTCGTCCCCTAATTAAGCCATTCCTTGAGGACCACCAAAGCCCATGCTAAGCATAGGATCCTGGCCGGGAGCGTCTTTTATAGTACCGTGTTGTGACTCATACTTATTGATATTCTCCATAAGCGCTTGCATAAGGCGTTTGGCATGTTGTGGAGTAAGAATGATGCGCGATTGGACCTTCGCCTTTGGTACGCCCGGCATCATGCGAATGAAATCAACTACAAACTCAGCCGGAGAGTGTGTGATAATGGCAAGGTTCGAATAAATGCCTTGTGCGATTTCTTCGTTCAATTCGATATTGAGTTGTTGTTGACCGTTTTCGTTTTTGTTGCTCATAAAAAATTTATTAGAGGATTTCCATCAATTCCAAAAGCGAATGTAAGGTATAGGTCGGCTTATAGTTATGCCTCACGCGACCATTTCCGTATTCAGCATTGGTGGCATTCTGTTCCTCTTCTTTGACTGTTAGATAAGCCTGATCCATTCCAAAATCGCGGGCGCCGAGAATGTCGGCATCCCAGTCATCGCCAATCATAAGCGATTCTTCCACACGAGCACCGGCCTTTTGCAGCGCATACCGAAAAATATCCGGATGTGGTTTTCTCACGCCAACGTGCTCGCTATTGATCATATGCTCGAAATAACCTTCGAGCGCTGAAGCTTTCATTTTGTGGCCCTGCACTTCCACAAAACCGTTGGTGATGATATGCATTGCATACTGCCCCTTGCAGTAATCCAGCAGTTGATGCGCTCCTTCCATCGTTAGCGGTTGACGCGGTGCAACTTCGAGAAAATCAAGCGAAAATTGATCGATAAAATCAATTGAAGCCTCATGATTGAGATCGGCGAAAGCACGTTCAAAGCGAACGTACCTCAATTCATCCTTCTTGATTTTGTCTTGACGATAAAGTGCCCAAACATGGTCGTTGTGATGATGGTATCGACGAAAGAAAAGTTCGAAGTCGAGGTGCCCGATATGCTCGCCGTGCGTGGCGAATAACTCCTCCATGGCAGTGCGTGTGTTTCGCTTTAAATCCCACAGAGTTCCATCGAGATCAAAAAAGAGGTGCGTGTATTTTTTCAAAATGAAAGTCCAATTTTTTTCATACCAAACGCCAATGAAGAAAGCGCCACGCTCCAGAGAAAGAA
>JBIKSC010000020.1:0-19900 GCA_044348775.1 Flavobacteriales bacterium
TTACCCATAGAGTCCTCGATACGATTAATTTTGTGAGGTGAATAAATTGTCGCTACTTCTGCTGCGCAGTTATATAGGTCCATTCGTGGTTACCTTCTTAGTGGCTATGTTCATTTTTGAGATGCAATTCATATGGGTGTATCTGGACGAGCTATTGGGCAAGGGGCTAGGCGGATGGGTTATTTTCAAACTATTACTGTTTGCTTCTGCCAGGTTGGTCAACATGGCTCTGCCTTTGGCCATTCTAATGAGTTCCATTATGACGATGGGAGCATTGTCCGAAAATAATGAGATGACAGCTATGAAAGGGGCAGGGATTTCTCTTCTTGGCATAATGCGGCCTCTTATTTTTTTCAGTATAGGTCTATCTTTAACTGCATTCGTGTTTGCTAATAACATATGGCCTGTAGCTAACCTGAAGTTTCGCACTATGCTTTTTAGCGTTTTAAAACAGAAACCGGCTTTAAACCTTACGGATGGCGTATTCTATAATGGTATTGAAGGCGTGAGCATTCGTGCCGGGCGAAATAATACAGATACAGGCGAGCTGACTGATGTATTGATTTATGAGCATCGCGGGGGAGAGAAGGCTAACCGAACGGTGATACGCGCCAAGACAGGGAGAATGGAACAAACGCCGGACAAACGCTATCTGGTGCTTACTCTTTTTGACGGACACAGTTATGATGAGCAGCGTGATAAGAAGTTGCGCGAACCAAAACATGCTTTGGTTGAAGGCAAATTTGATAAGATGGAGTTGCGGATGGATTTGAGTTCATTGGCATTCAATGCCGATAATGAAGAAGTGATGAAGAACCCGGCAGAGATGATGAGCGTGCGACAGCTTGATCAGGCAATAGATAGTCTGCAAGGTATTGTCGATACCGTTCAATATCAATACGCTCGAAATACGCTTCGATTAACTGCCAAACGACTTGAAGAGAGTGTTGATGTTACCGTGTGTGCGAAGCAATCGTTGTTCGAGTCTGGCGATAGTAAAGAGCAGCAGAAGGCAATTTCTTGGGCCAAGGAGAATACACGTAAATCGAAAGATTTATTGCAGCGACAAATGGATGAGCTTAAGTCTCGCCTTAAAAATATGAACAGGCATAAAATTGAATGGCATCGAAAGTTCTTTTTGGCTGTTGTTTGTCTGGTACTTTTTTTCATAGGTGCCCCATTGGGAGCCATATTAAGAAAGGGTGGTATTGGTATCCCAACCCTTATTGCCCTCGGTCTATTCGTGGTTTATCAATTACTTACCATGGCCGGAGAACGGATGGCGAAAAATCAGTTTATTGAGCCATGGCTTGGCATGTGGATAAGCACAGTTCTACTATTACCATTGAGCATCTGGATAACTCGCAAGGCAATGAATGAATCTGCCTTAATGGAGAAGTCGCCTTTGTGGCGATGGTTTACTAAACTTGCACGGTTTTATCGTATGAAAACGAAGGAGTACACGGCATGAAGATCTTGCAGTTATGTTTGAAGCCACCGCTTCCTGCCAGAGATGGGGGGTGCATTGCCATGAATAACATTACGCAAGGGTTGTTGCAGGCAGGCCACAAAGTGAAGGTGCTCACCATTTTTACGCACAAGCACGATCTCAATCCCGAACTTATGTCTGACAGCTACTTGGAGCAAACCGACATTGAGGGTGTTTTCATTGATACACGCGTGAACGCAGTGGATGCATTTTCCAGTTTTCTGACGTCGGATTCATACAACATATCACGTTTTTTCAGTACTGATTTTGACATACGCCTCTCGAAGTTGCTGAGAAACGAAGATTTTGATGTTGTGCATTTAGAGAGTCTTTTTATGACACCTTACGTGGGAACTATTCGAAGGCTTTGCACGACGCCAATCATTTTGCGATCTCACAATTTGGAATATGTGATTTGGGAAAAGATTACCGCAGGAACTCAAAACGTATTCAGGCGAGTGTATTTGAAGTATCTCACCCGCAAGTTGAAGGCTTATGAGTTAAGCATGCTGAATGAAGTAAGCGGAATTGCAGCTATTAGTGAAGAAGATAAGCATCGCATGCTCTCATTAGGAGTTAAGAAACGCATACGAACTATTCCTTTTGGAGTCGATTTGAAACAGTATCCTCTTCGTACAGATTTAGATTCGGAGCTCGCTCTCTTTCATTTGGGAGCTATGGATTGGGCTCCTAACTTGGAGGGCGTCCTTTGGTTTCTGAATACAATTTGGCCGTCCATACATGCTCGCTATCCTGCGTTGAAGTTTTATCTGGCCGGTAGGAATATGACATCTGAAATCCTGAATTGGAAATTCCCGAATGTTGAAGTTGTCGGCGAGGTTGAAGATGCTGTTGCTTTCATGCAATCGAAGTCAATCATGATTGTTCCACTACTTAGTGCCGGAGGAGTTAGAGTGAAAATAATTGAAGGCATGGCTATGGGGCGATCGGTCATTGCAACGTCACTCGGTGCCGAGGGCTTGGGTTGCGAACATGGCAAGCAATTATTACTTGCAGACAGGCAGGAAGACTGGCTTGAAGCGGTGGATATTCTCATCCATCAAGAGTCTGTTCGACGTTCTTTGGCAGAGGAAGGGCGCAGACATGTTGCCAATCATTTTGATATTTCAGCTGTTACCGCTCAGCTCGTAGCTTTTTACAAGGAGATAAGAAAGGCATGAAGATTTGCATGCTTGTTAGCCGTGTTCCTTGGCCGCTCGAAAAGGGTGATAAACTTCGAGCCTATCATCAGTTAAGGTATTTAGCGAAGAATCATGAGGTTCATCTGATTTGTCTGTCTGATTCTGCCATTGATGAATCCGCGCTGAAACACTTGCGTACCATCACTCCGCACGTTGCGGTGTTTCGATTGAATCGATTGAAAATGCTTGCCAGAATGGTTTTTGCATTTTTCTCGCGCAAACCATTTCAAGTGCATTACTTCTTTGAACGTGCGATATCACGAAAGATTAGCAGGCTGATTGAAGATGTGAGTCCGGATGTAATCTACTGTCAGTTGATTCGTTGCAGCGAATATGTTAAGAATCTCCATCATTACCGGAAAACAATTGATTACATGGATGCTCTTAGCGCTGGGCAGCATCGTCGGGCTTTACGTGCTCCTTGGTATTTGGCTCCATTCGTAAAGGAGGAGGCGCGCAGGTTGACAGCATACGAGCATCTGATTTTTGATTATTTTGATCATCACACCATTATCAGTCATCAGGACCGCAAGTTGATTTACCATTCGCAGTGTAATGAAATACATGTGGTTCCGAATGGAATTGACGCCGATTATTTTTCCAAAAGGTCTGACAATCCCAAACACTTTGATATGGTGTTTACGGGCAACATGAGTTATCCGCCCAACGTTGAGGGGGCTCGAAGGTTGGCACTTCTGATTTTGCCCTTGGTGAAAATTAAGTTTCCACAGGCGAAGTTGTTAATCGCGGGCGCCAACCCTTCTTCTTCTGTGCTTTCTCTGGCAAACTCTGACGTGGTGGTGAGTGGTTGGATGGACGATATTCGAGACGCGTACAATGATTCACGCATATTTGTTGCGCCCATGCTTTCCGGAAGTGGTATGCAAAACAAATTGCTCGAGGCTATGTGCATGGAGCTTCCCTGTGTTACTACGGAATTGGCAGCGGCTCCCCTGGGCATTACTCACCAACACGATTGTTTGATAGGAGGAACTGATGAGGAGTTGGCTCAACTCATTCTGCATTTGTTAGATTCCCCAAATGAAGCGAGTCAATTAGGTAAAGCCGGTAGACTTTTCGCCAGTACAAATTTCAACTGGGAGTCTTCCGTGCGGGTTTTAGTGGAGAGTTGCTTTCAATCGAATATTCGATAGCGTTTTCAGTTGATTTACGTACTTTTCGGGAACAAATCCTGATCATGAAACGCGTCTTAATTACGTTGCTTTTCTTCGCCATAACAGCAATTGCTTTGTCTCAACCGGCTCAGCGAGCGTTCAACGGTTGCCATCACTCACATAATAAGACGCGTAAATCAGAGCCGCTTACACCTCGCGAATTACAAGTAATGAATGAGAGTATTGCGCGAAGTGATACGTTCGATATCCAGCATTACAGCATTCATCTCGATGTGTCGAATTATGCCTCATATAGTATTGCGGCGGCTACAACTATTCGGTTTAGTGCATTATTGGATGAGTTGAGTAACATTCGATTTGACTTGTATAACCTAACTGTTGACTCGGTAAAATGGGGTGAAGCTTATTCCGGTTTTTCGTATGATGGCAACATCCTTTCTATCCCGTTTCCTTCGGTGCTGAATGCCGAGGATACCGCTGAGGTTACAGTTCATTATCATGGGCAGCCCTATCAAGATCCTGTTTGGGGTGGCTTTTATTTTCAAGGAAGTTACATCTACAATCTGGGAATAGGTTTAAGCACGATACCGCCCAATTTTGGTCGTGTATGGTATCCTTGTTTCGATTCGTTTGTGGAACGAGCAACGTACGAGTATCATGTAAAGAGTTCAGGTAATCTGCGCGCACATTGTCAGGGTACTTTTTTAGGAGAGACAGTGATCGCCGGCGATACGGTTGTTCGGTCATTTGCGATGAATCAGCCAATACCTACACATCTCAGCGCCATAGCGGTTGCTGATTATGTGGATGTTGACTATGTGCATTCGGGCGCCTTTGGTGATGTGCCGGTGCGTCTTACAGGCAAGCCTTCCAATATTGGCGCAATGCAGAATGTTATGGTGAATGTAGGAGCTGCCATAGATGCTCTGGAGTATTGGTATGGACCTTACATATGGGAGCGAGTGGGATACGTCCTGACAACAGATGGCGCACTAGAAATACCCACGAACATTGCTTACCCCCAATTTATGGTTAGCGAATCTGTTATCAGCAACAATAATTTGCTTTCACACGAGCTAGGGCACTTATGGTGGGGTGACGTGGTTACACCCCATATTCATAACGATATGTGGTTGAAGGAAGGACCAGCCGAGTATAGTTCGCACTTGCTTACTGAGTGGTTGTATGGGGAAGAGGATTTCATTGACCAGGTTAAGACAAACCATCTCGATGTGTTGCGCAATGCACATATAGACGACAATGGTTTTCAACCTATGTCGCCCATGCCGGATCCTGAAATCTATGGCACACACACCTACTACAAAGGTGCCTCAGTCATGCACAATCTGCGAGGATATTTGGGCGATGAACTTTTTCGGGTGGCTATGACAGAGGTTCAGGCTAATCACGTTTTTGAAGATGTGACACCTGAGCAGTTTCGCGACTTTCTTGAAGAGGAGTCAGGTGTTGAGCTTGATGACTTTTTTGACGATCAAGTTTTCCAGCCGGGTTTTAGTGTTTTCGTTGTGGATTCGTTCGCTTCTGTTGTTGAAGGAGATAATTATTTAGTCGATGTCCATATTCAGCAAAAGTTGCGCGAGTGTCCTCAATACTATCAGCATGTGCCTTTGGATTTGACCTTTATTTCGGAGGACAATACGCGTGAAGAATTTCAAATTGATGCATCAGGACAAATAACGAGCATTCAACTCCCGTGTAATTTTTCACCTCGTATGGTAGTGTTGAACGGCCACAATCGGTTGAATCAGGCGCGCATGGATCATGAATTCAAGGTGTATTCCGAACAGTCGTTGTATCCGGTTCTTCCTTACGTTGATTTCCGATTTACGCGGGAGAGTGTTGTTGATTCATCGCTTATCCGCATCGAACATATATGGGCCGCTCCGGACCAGCAACCTTTGGGTAATGGCGTTTTTGAAATTTCTAATACGCATTATTATTTAGTAGATGGATTGTGGGATTCCGGTGATGTTTACAGTGGTCGGATTAATTACAATGGTTCACAAGAAACAGATTTGGATTATGCGCTTTACAACAATGGTGAGCAGAATGCGATTCTAGTTTATCGCGAAAGTTCAAACGATCCATGGGAAATATATCCGTACTTCTCCATTGGAGTAGGGTCACTAACGAATGGCGATGGCTATTTTGTAATCGATACTTTATACCGCGGTCAATACGCGTTTGCGAATGGGGATATTTTCGCCGGCATTAAGCCTATTGCCGAGGATGTGGCATTCATGCTGAACTGTTATCCGAACCCTGCTCAGGATATTATGAATGTTGTCGGTGCCTGCGAAGGAAATGAGGTCGCCTTATTTGATGTTTACAGCACTACTGGAAAACTGGTACAAAGGTCGTCAGCCAGGTTGAATGGTAATTTCCAGAGGCAGCTTGACACATCATCACTAGGTGCAGGATCTTATATACTTCAAGTTACACTGAGCAGCGGCAAAGTGCTCGCCGGTTTACACTTCAGTATTGCTCGCTGAGTTAGCGAACAATTTGAAAGTAGCCGGCTTTTGTTCCTTCCTGCGTTACACCGCAATCGATTCTGTAATAGAGTTCGTAATAATAAACTCCGTCGGCGTAGCCTTCCGCATTCCAGTAGCGTGATGAGTTTCCGGAGCTATCGAACACCATTTCACCCCAGCGATTAAAAACTTTCAAATCGTATGAGTTCATCACAGAAGGTAATACGAGCTCACTATTGCTGTTTAAGAATGGCATCCAAACTTCATTGTTGGAGTCGCCATTGGGTGTAATGATATTAGGGAAGCGAATGTCTGTCAAATCAATGAATCCGGTTGCAGCTTCATCAATAGTAACGGTAGCAGTATCTGAGCAACCGGTGAGTTCATCCGTTGCGATGATTTGATAGTACCCTGCATCGTCAAGGGAAGGGGCCGGTGTATTTGCTGTGAGCGTTTCCCAAGCTCCGTTTTCGCCTAGGTATTGCCAAATAAAAGTGTTGGTCTGCTGCGGTGAAATGCTTATTCCCACGATTTCAACGGTTGGATTGGAACATGAAATGGAATCTTGTTCAGGAATGCTGTCGAAGGCAATTACGTGGTTGGGAATCTCTATGGAAGTGGTGAACCCGCAGTTCTCTTGATCATTCACAATTATTTCGTACACACCGGCTATTAATCCATCGGCTATTAAAGCCGGATACACTTGGTTATCAAGGATCAGCGAGTAGGGAGCTACACCACCTTGGATGTTGCTTATTTCTATTGCTCCATTCGTTCCATTGCAGGCAGAAGTTAAGGCCGTTTCATAGTTGATTGGCTCATTGAAAATGAGTTCGAAGCTGGCTGCCACAGCTATGTTCCCGCATGGATCTTCCACATTCCCGCTGATGTCTTGAATGGTGAGCGTGTATGTTCCGGCTTGCAGCACAGATTCAGTGAGGTTGAGAATGAATTCGTCTTCATACATTGCATTTGGGTTGTTAGCTAACACCGATGCAATAGCAAAGGTGCCACCCGGACCACTCAAAGAAAAGTCAGAGGCCTCTACAGTGCTGTTTACAATCAGTTCAGAGAAATTGAGTTCAATCAAGTTGTTGGTGCATGCCGGGATTGCCGCACTAATTTGAGGTTGCTCGTCGTCGAAAAGAGTAGCTGTGCTTTCATTGAAATCAATTGAATAGCCTTCAAGGCTATTCGACCAGTTCATCACAACCAAGGCGAAGGTTTGGCCAACTTCCACATTGAGATTGGCATTAAATGGAGGGCCATTTAGATCGCCGGGGCCATTGCTGTTTCCTGACCCACCATTGGCCGTTGAGATTCCTGTAGGGCCGTTCGTTGTAAAACTACCGTAGGAGTTACATTCAACTTCGGGCGATGAGCCATCCTGCGCAATAATACCTGCGCATCCACCTGTGGTGATATTGAAAAGGCCCCAATCATAATCATCGAGTTCATTGTTAGGGGTCAGCACGAAGCTTAGTTCACCCGCTTGTTGAACGGTAAATGTGTACCATAGACTCATGGTTTCTGCGTTGTTGTTGCAAATGCCGGTTGGCTCGAGCACATTGCCTGTTCCTGGAGGTGAAGTTTCTTCTGTGTATACTCCGCCGCAAAGTGGAATAGCACCTTCGCAATCGCCAGTGCTCGTTTGAGCAATTGCTTGTGAAGTTAGAAGTATCAAAAATGATAGAGTGATTAATGATTTCATTCTGATTCCGTTTCACACGAAAGTAAGAGATTTTGAGAAGCGTACATAAAACCAAAAAGCCCCACTCGCTAGCAGGGCTTTTAGGCTTAAACTGAAAAACTAAAAACTATTTTGTAAGTTGTTCACTTACATGACAAAGGTAAAAATCCGTAAAAAGAATCAATCGATAGTCGGAATGTGTTTTCAACAAGTTACTCACTTCATATTACGTTCTTTTTTAATTTGCTCATATGCATCTTGCACCTTTATGAATTTTTCATTGGCCGATTTTTCATGCTGTTCGCCTAGTCCGCGCACCTTATCTGGATGGTATTTCATGGCCATTTTTCGGTAAGCCTTTTTCACTTCATCGTCGGATGCTGCGGCATCAATTTCCAGAATTTTGTATGCGCTTTCTGTGTCTTTGTAGTGCATCGCTTTGAGCGATTCGTAGTCCTTGCTGTTGAGTCCCAGATATTGCGCAATGGATTCAATCATGTGCATTTCGGACTTGTCGACGTTGCCGTCTGCCTTTGCAATTCCGAAGAGATAATACATGAGTTGAAGTCGCATGGGATGTTCCATGTAGTAGCGAATCTGTTCGCATACTTCACGTACGGGAATATCTTTTTGGAGAAGCTCTTTTAGCACGCCTATATGCTGCGCAGCTGCAGCACTCCCGAATTGTTTGGTGTAGAATTCACGAATGAAATCGAGCTCCGATTTGAGTAGTCGATTATCGGCCTTCATGACCGCGGCAGATAATACCAATAGGGCAGAAGCAAAATCGCCCGATTGTGTTTGATGGCGGTACTGTTTGTAGTTCGATTGGGTTTGTGTGGTACCCTGGCGAACACCGTTGAACGATTTATCGTCGGCCATTGCGCCAATTGCAAAACCGATGACGCCTCCGATGGGGCCGCCCATGGCCCAACCCAACGCACCGCCTATCCATTTTCCAAAACTCATTGTTGTTTTTTAAAAAGCATTAATGTCATTCTACTATTTTCGTTGTGAAGCGTAATGGCAAACTACCAGCTTCCGCCGGAACCACCCCCGCCAAAACCACCGCCACCGAATCCACCAAATCCGCCACCACCGCCTCCGCCAAAACCTCCGAAGCCACCTCTTCCGCTGCTGAAATTGTTGTAGTAGCCACGATGTGAGCGTGAGGCAGCATTGAGTAAGGCCCAAGCTGCCCAAAATCCGATTTGATTGGTTTGCGCGTAGCGTTTTGTTTGAGCTGCTTTAGTGATAAATACAAATGCAATTATCAATAATGCTAGAAGAGCGATACCGAGACCGCCTTTTTTTTTTCTCTTCGCATGCTTCGAAGCATAAGCATCGGAGTCGAATTCGCCTCGCGCCAGTTGCATCAATACCGTTGCTCCTGCATATATGCCATCGTAATACCCCTGATTTTTAAATGCGGGTATGCATTCGTTGTCGATGATCTGTTTAGTAGTAATATCGGGTATGGCGCCTTCGAGGCCGCGACCCACGGCAATGAAGATCTCTCCTTTCGATTCCGGTGTTTTGGGTTTCACCAGCATCACGATACCGTTGTCTTCCTTTTTTTGACCAACACCCCACAGTTCTCCCAATTCAATTGCAAATTGGGCTTTGTCCATGCCGCACAAATCAGGCACGATTACAACCGTTATTTGATTGCTTGTGCTGTCTGCGAACGACACAAGCAGCGACTCGAGTGTTGACTCTTGTCTTTCGTCGAGTGCGTTGGCCACATCGTAGACCAACTTTTTTTCTTTTTTAGGAAAACACTCTTGTCCGGCCAACTGAGCTTGGCCCATTGTGCCGGGAAGAAGCCAAAGAACAAGGAGCGATAATCGATAAAGTATGGTGCGCATCATCATTTAAACGAATGGGTTGATACGCTGTTGGAAAGCTCGTTCCGATCGTCGCGATGGTAAGGAAAGAAGTGTTTTAGATGTTCTCCGACAGAGGCAACAGCAGAGCAAAGTCCGGCCGCATAGTTGGCGGTTGAAAAGTCTGCTGTCATTTGATTTTTGATCGTCTCCCATGTTTGCGGGGCGACGTGCATGTGTATTCCGACGTCACCTAGTATGGCGAGTTTTCTATCGCCGAAAGCAACATAAATCAGCACACCGTTGCGTGCCGCAGTTTTATGCATCTCCAATTTTTCGAAAATGTAACTTGCTCTGTCAAGCGGATCTTCGCTGCATTTCTCTTCCAAATGCACACGCAGCTCAGCAGAAGTATTGCGTTCAGCCGCTTCGATGGCAGCCTCCACTTGTTGGTGAAGTTCGAGTGTATTGATGCTCATGTGGTCTGTTAAAACTTGACCTTAGGAGCTTCGTCAGCGCCTTCTTTGGCTTCAAACATTTCGCGCACCTTGAAGTTGTCTTCTTCAGAAGCAACAAGGTTCAACCCCATTTTCTTGAATGTGCCGCGTATATATGCGTTGTATGTCTTCACCGATTCATTGTAGCGGTTGCGTTCTGTGTTGATTCGGTTCTCCGTTCCTTCCAGTTGCGCTTGCAGATTGGTGAAGTTTTGAGTCGATTGAATGGTAGGGTAGTTTTCAGTCATAAATCCACGAAATCCGCGGTAGGTATTCATCAATACCATGTCGCTTTGCTGCAGTTCTGCTGGTGAAGTTGCGCTCTTCACTTTGGCACTTTGCTCGGCAACCAAGTTACCAACGCTGTCCGTGTAGTGGCGAATACCGCCGCGTGCTTCGGTAACACCAATAAGAATTTCACGTTCATTTTCTGATGCTGCTCTCACGGTTTCAACGAGATTTCCGATGAGGTCAGCTCTGCGTTGATAAGCACTCTGCACATTTCCCCAAGACTCATTCACGGTCTCTTGATTTTTTACTGCGCTGTCGCGCACGCCTGCTGCGTAGAAATAGAAGGAAACAAAACCGATAACAATGCTCCCAACTAAAATTAAAATTGCTATTGTGACTTTATTCATGATGATATTTTGAAGTACGAATATAAATAAGTTGATCGGCCGCAGTCAATTGAAGTGCCATCGCTCCACTGCTGTCAATGTGGCATTGAACTGATATCAAAAGTTACGAAGAAGGTTAAATGTTCGGAACAGATGTCCGAATTTGCGCCAACATGCGTTTTGCTGTTACAGACATAGAGACAACCGGAAGTCATGCATCGGGCAACAGTATCATTGAAATTGGTATCGTGGTTTATGATGGTGAAAGTAAAGTGGAAGAATTCAGCACTTTGCTGGATCCTGGTGTTCGCATCCCTGCCTACATAACGGGTCTAACCTCCATTACGAGCGAAATGGTTCAAGGCGCGCCCACGTTTTATCAGATTGCCGATAGGTTGGAGGAGATATTCGATGGCGCCATCTTCGTTGCGCACAATGTAAACTTCGATCATTCCTTTATTAGGGCCGAGTTTGCTGCTATTGGCAGAAACTGGAATCCGCCACGACTTTGTACAATTCGCTTGGCGCGAAAGGCTTTTCCCGGACAGAACTCGTATGGGCTGAATGCCGTTTGCAGTTGGATGGGGCTGAACAATGAGCAGGCCCATCGGGCATTGAGCGATGCACGCGTTGCTGCAGAAATTCTTGCAAGAGCATTGCCATTGTTAGATCCCGCTGATCTAAAGAAGATGGTGGCTAAGCACAGCGGTGTTGTGTTTCTTCCTCCGAATTTACCGGAGGACACATTTCACCGCTTGCCGGAGGCACCCGGAGTCTACTATTTGTATAATGAGAAGGGAAAACCGCTTTATATCGGGAAGGCCAACAACATCAAGAAGCGAGTCAAACAACACTTCACAACACACGCAGAAAGTGCGCGTGCTCAGTCGTTCATGCGTGAAGTGCGCGACGTTGGCTTCGAGTTGGCCGGCAATGAGTTGATAGCACTTTTGATGGAGGATAGCGAAATTCGGAAGCATTGGCCACCGCATAACAGTGCGCAAAAGAGAAAAACTCGCCGCATCCATTTGATTCGTTATATGGATCAGACCGGTTACAGCCGATTAGCTGCAGGTAATGTTTCTAGTGCAAGTGGGGCGGTTCGATCATTCCCGTCGTTGGCAGAGGCTAACAAATGGCTATATGGTATTGCATCTGAGTTTTCTATTGATCCGCGTTTACTGGGCCTTTCTATGTTCGAAAACGCCTCATCACTTCCCGATGTGGATAGACACAACGAGTTACTTGAAGATGCTATTCATACAGCACTATCACGCGATTCATCCTACATCATTGAGGGTGCCGGCCGATACACACATGAGCGGGCCTTTGTATGGGTTGAGCGTGGCCAGTTGAGAGGGTATGCGTTTATGGATGAGCAAGGTGGTGATTTAGATGCGCTGGAATTTCATTTGAAGCCACTGTCCCACAGTGAAAACACGGGAGGTATTCTAGAGGCGTTTTCAAATTCGCGGTGGGGTTACCGACGTCTTGAACTGAATAGTAGTGGTCAGTTTACTTGAGGCACAATTGGAGCGTACACTGAATCCGTTGAGTAGATGTGTATTTTCTCCAGGCTGTTTTTCGGATTCAGTCGATGCAGCAAAACGTCAAACCAACCCGACTCAATCGTTGTGCGATAGGTGAGCGTTGGGTAGTAGGCTTTCATCTTTTCGATTCGCTTTTCTAAGTCTACGTCGTCATAGAAAAGAACGTAATTGGGAAGAGTGCTTGGCAAAAGGTCGTTAGCAGTAGCAATGGCCGCTCGTTCTGCATAGCCGAGCACCGCATCTATATTGTCTTCTTTATTGAAGTAATAATAGTTTGTCCAAAGATTGCTGTAAAACTGTGGAACCATAGCTCCCTGACTTGAGTGGCTGAATTCAAGTATGAAATTGTTGCAGTCGCCTGCTTCGTATAGATAATTCATTGCTTCGACCCGACTTTTTTTAGAGTAGGTAAAGCATAGGGTCAACATCGCTATGGTATTGAGGCCCCAGAAGATTTTCCAGCTCCATTTCTGCCATTTTGCTTCCCTCCATTTAAGGGATATTTGATTCCATCCAATTGTACCGGCAATCACAAAAAAGGGAAGTACCGGCAGTATAAATCGCTCTTGCTTATTGGGGTAGAGTATATGGAAAAGCAAGAAGCCAATTGTTGGTACTACGATGATGGAAATTCTTTTCCAGGAAGCAAAAAATCCGGAGGCTAGAAATAAACTTACCGGAGGCAGAATAAAAACTCCGATGAAGCTCAGATATGCCCACGGAGAACCGGGGTAATTGAGAGCGTTTTTTTTGTTGTATTCGAAGTATCCTTGGAGGTGTTGAAAAGGTTTGCCTCCCCAAAGCAATACGTCATCGATTTGTGTGACGAAGAAGGCAAGCATGGACATGATGCCAAACAGGAAAAAGGTGCGAAAACTATTTTGTACCGCAAGTATAATTCCAACAAGAGCTACAAGAAGTCCCGTTTGGTAGCGAAGTCCAACCGATAGTCCCATGATGAAACCGGCAAGAGCAACAAACTTCCACGATGTTTGGCCCGAGTTTCCTTGGATTGGAGGGTGCAGTTCAATGGGGCCTACTTTAAAGGAGTGAAGAGGAACGTGTTTTAAAATGAGCCACATACCGCCAAGCAGCGGTGGCATACATACAATCTCGACGAGATTTCGAACGGAAAAATTAGGAAGGATAGCGATGAAAGCGAGCAGAATACCAACGGTGATGGCGTTTTTTCTGTTGCTCAAGCGTTCGGTTATCCGATATGCAAAGTATATAGTTAGCAACGAGTATGTTGCATGTATAATTCGAAGTAAGAGCATTTGTAATTCAGGTTGCTCAACACCCATTGCATGAAACGACTTGAAGAATACAAATAGAAAACCGAGGTAGAAAAAACTGATAGGTTCCGGGTGCGTATTGGTATTTCCAATACCCGGTAGCCAGTTGTTGAAATTGTTGCCGTCGGCCCAGCTGCCGGATGGTTCAATGGTCAGGAAATGATCATCGTGCATCATGTAGCCCGGTGCGAAAAAGGCTGCAAGTAAGCGCACTGTAAATCCCAACAATAGAATCACCCTGAGAGGATGAAGGTTGAAATAGGAGGTGAATTTCTGCTGGATGGAAAAAATCATGCTGTTGAATTGCACGTTGCAAATGTCGTTAACCCTTGCTCTGCGCAACTAATGAAAAAATGAAAATCAGTCTTTCGAGCGCGCAGGTCTGCGGAAAATATGACGGTTTCGAACAATGTAGTTTGGACCCCAATCCTCGGTGCGTACTTCTTCAATGATAAAGAATCCGACTGAATTAACCGTTATGGTGCGTCGCAAATCGGTGGGTCGGCGCTTTTCTTTTCCTTTTGTTTCGATTACGATATCAGTAGTGTCGCCATGTTCAACCACAGAAGTGATATCCCAGATAACACCGTCATAGTTCATTTTGGTGCCTTCTTCGTTTACGGTGCATTCCCCTTTTCCGCCTGTCATATCACCTCTGCCGTGGTCGTATTGAACAGCATACTCCCACTTGGTGCCGTTGAATGTAGACTGACATTTGGCCGGCAAGCTATACTTCGTGAAGTTGTCACTTTCGTCGGTAAACTCCATGAAACCCTCCCATGATCCTGAAATTCTGTTGAATTGCTCGTAGATGAACTCCCGATCACCTTGTGCTGCAACGTCAATCGAAAAAGCAATTAGAGAAAAGAGAATAAACTGTTTCATATGGATTAAAAGCATTGGTAAACAAATATAGTATAATTCAGTTGTCGGCATGCCGGTGCGAATAAGCATGGTTGACCATGAGTCCGGTCATAGGTGAAGGCAATCAACTCACTCGTTCTTTATGCTGAATACTTTTAATACAAGTAACCATGAAAACAAGTAAAAGTACAGCCAGCAGGCAAAGCAAACAGCAGAGGTTATCCCACAGACCGAAACCCGAAATTCGGGATGACATGGACAGCAGAAAGAACAGGGAGGAGGGCTATTCAAGAACGATAAGCAAAAAGGGTGACCGAAAGCGGAAGTCTTGAGTGTTGATTTAGATTGTTGGTAAACAAGTGTCCTAGTTATCGTCAATGAGGGCGATTCTGCTGCAAATTCGCAGGCAAACTCAAGGGAATATTATGACTCGGATTGAGAATTATGTGCTAGGTAGCTGGACATTTGGTTCCGGCAATGAAAAGTTGCTGTTGAATGCTGTAACAGGTCAGGAGGTAGGTGTAGCGACAGCAAATGGAATTCACTTCGGTGAAGTACTTCAGTATGGTCGCACCTTAGGAGGGCCGGTTCTGCGGAAAATGACCTTTCATGAGCGCGGCAGAATGCTGAAAGCGCTTGCCATGTTTCTGAACGAGCGAAAGGCAGCTTATTACGAATTGAGTTATGCCACGGGTGCTACTAAAATAGATAGTTGGATTGATATCGATGGTGGTATCGGAAACTTGTTTGCCTACGCATCGTTGCGCAGGCAGTTTCCTAATGAGCGTTACTATGTCGATGGCGATACTGCCAAACTGTCGAAGCAGGGCACTTTTATCGGGCATCACATCATGGTGCCGCGCGAGGGCGTTGCTATTCACATCAACGCATTCAATTTCCCGATTTGGGGAATGCTGGAGAAGATTGCGGTGAATTTGCTGGCCGGAATGCCTGCCGTGGTAAAGCCCGCAACGATTACATCGTATTTGACGGAAATTGTAGTTCGCGATATTATAGCCTCAGGCATACTTCCCGAAGGAGCACTGCAGCTGATTTGCGGTAATGCAGAAGGTTTGCTCGATCACGTGATGTCGCAGGATGTAGTCACTTTTACCGGGAGCGCTTCAACGGGTAGAAAGTTGAAGGCTCATCCGCGTATTATCGAAGAGTCTGTTCATTTCAATATGGAAGCCGATTCACTCAATGCCGCGGTATTGGGGAAAGATGCAGCTCCGGGTACAGAAGAGTTTGATTTGTTCATTAAAGAAGTCCGAAAGGAGGTGACCGTCAAATGTGGTCAGAAGTGCACAGCTATACGCAGAGTTATAGTGCCCGAAGCCTTTCTGGAAGATGTGCAAATCGCACTGGGAAAAGCATTTTCTAAGACAGCTGTTGGAAATCCGCGCAACGAGGCCGTGCGCATGGGGTCGCTTGCCGCACAATCGCAGCGTGCCGATGTGCTCGAAAAATTGGCGTTGTTGCGCGAAGATTCTGAATTAGTGTACGGTGATCCATCGAAGCTCGATGTAATTGATGCCAGTTATGAGCAGGGTGCGTTTCTATCGCCGATGTTGCTCGTCAACAAAGATCCATTCCACAAAACAGCGACGCATGAAGTGGAAGCATTCGGCCCGATCACGACCCTCATGCCATACGATACACTTGATGATGCTGTGGCATTGACCAAAATGGGAAAGGGCTCGTTGGTTTGCAGTATTACAACACACGACAATCGTATTGCACGTGATTTCGTATTGGATAGCGCTTCGCATCACGGGCGTATCCTTGTTCTTAATCGCGAAAGTGCAGGCGAAAGTACAGGTCATGGTAGTCCTATGCCCTTGTTGGTGCACGGTGGCCCTGGCAGAGCCGGTGGTGGTGAAGAGATGGGTGGCAAGCGCGGCGTGATGCATTATTTGCAGCGCACCGCTATCCAAGGTTCTCCCACAACGTTGACGGCCATTACGCATGTCTATCAATATGGCGCTCACCAACCCGAGGCCGAACCGCATTTGTTCAGACAGTATTTTGAAGATCTTCAAATTGGACACACAGTCTTTACGCACAAGCATACCGTAAACGAAGCTGACATCGTGAACTTTGCCAACGTGAGCGGCGATAATTTCTATGCTCACATGGATGCCACTTCACTCGAAGGAACCATCTTCGAGCGGAGAGTTGCTCATGGCTACTTCGTATTGTCGAAGGCTGCCGGTTTGTTTGTAGATCCCAAGAAAGGGCCGGTGCTGTTGAACTACGGTCTCGATGAGGCTCGTTTTACAAAGCCGGTATATCCGGGGATGACATTAGGCGTTCGATTCACCGTAAAGGAAAAGGTGGATCAGGAGAAACGCACACCGGAGGATATAGCAAAGGGGATTGTGAAGTTTTTGGTGGATGTTTATGATGAGACCGGCGAAACGGTGGCGTTGGCGACTATTTTAACGATGGTAAAAAAACGTAATCAGGAGTAAAGTGCGTCACCTCCTTCTTCTTTTGATTTTGGCTGCTTTCAGCTTGCCAGGTTCGGCACAGCCGAGATTAGATTCCCTTTTTTACCGAAGTGACTTGATAGCCGATTTAGAGGCGCTCAAGCAGGAGCTCTTGAAAAGTCATCCAAATCCATTCGAGTTTTGTGATGAAAAGTATTTTAATAAAGTGTATGAAGCGAGCACCTATGCCATTGATGAGCGGACCTCATTGGCCGAGTATAGTTTGATTGTCGCTAACCTGCTCAATACCCTTCGCGATTCTCACACATCAATTGATTATGGTCAATTGCAGGATTTGCAACTCGCGTATGGAGGTTATTTTTTGCCTCTTGGTATTGAACGTATGAATGACTCACGATTGAGGCTATTGATAAAGCGAGATTGGGAGCAAAAAATTACACCGGGTAGTGAACTTCTGGCCATTAATGGTGTCGACAAGGATAAGTTGTTTAAGCATGCCATGAGCTACGCGTGCATAGAGGGCGATGCTGATGAGGCAAGGAAGGCGGTGGCAACTTCGATACTCATGATTTGCGCCGGATTAAAGAGTCCGTTCAAGGCGGAGAATCAGGTGCGAATAGTCGATTTCATTTCAGGAGATACACTTGATTTGGTGTTAAAGGGATATGACCGAAAGGAGTTTTACCGCGAACGATATAGGCGGGAAATGGACGAGAATCCATATCCGGTAGCGCTCGAAATAGATGATGAGCACAATCTGGCTATTTTGAAAGTTTCCACCTTTGCCCCTGCGGGATCTCGCAAGTATAAGAAGCGCATTGAAGAAAGTTTCAGTCAGATTTTGGAAGGGAATTATGGAAATGTGATCATTGACCTTCGCAACAATGGAGGGGGAAGCAGTGCTATGGTGGAGTATCTCTATTCGTTTTTGGATTCAGCAGGATACAATACTCCAAGCAATGTGATTGGCCGTAACAGCTTGTTGGCCTCTGGTCGATCTCGCTTCATGTATTCTACACTCGGAGATATCATTACATTTTTGTTTTTTGCGAAGAATGAAGACGTCCAGAGTTTTCGCCATTTTGCTGAACTGCCTTTAGGAGGTATTGATACTGTTTATTTCAAGAATCCCACTCGGCAAATGCCGGCTTCCGTGTATAATGGAAATTGCTTTGTGCTCATAAACGGATTGACAGCCTCAGCTTCCGTGGACTTTACGAATGCTTTCAAACAGCGCAAGCGCGGCGTTATTGTAGGTCAACAATGTTTGGGGCCTGTATCTGGCACATGGGGAAATCCCGCTGCATTTACACTTTCTCGAACCGGACTAAGGGTGAGCATTGCTACCATTCGCTACAATTACGACAATTCTTTTCAATACGAGCGAAATGCCATTATGCCCGATCACTGGGTTGATTGCACGCCGGAACATTTGAATAATAAGACAGACTCGCAAATAGATTTTGTGATTAACCTACTCAAGAAAAAACAATGAAGATATTTAGACTTCTTCTGATTATGCTTTCAATGGCACAGTTGGCAAATGCTCAGGTTTCTGAAGAACTGCGCTTACTGATTGGAGAAATGAATCTTGAACACGGAAAGAATGTCGTTCAATTAATGGAGTGGAATGATTCACTCCAACTCAATCGTAAGCAATGGCAAGTTCGCTACGATAGTTTGTATGCAGATACGCTGTCATTAACACCTGTCGAGCGACTTTTAGTGGATGTCGATGCTGCTTGGGTCGGTTATTCCGCTTTGCCTTCCCTTAAAACGTATGCGCGATTAAAGACGGATTTTCTGTTGTTGGATTTGCAGATGGAAGGGGCTGGCAGCTATGTAAGGGAGCTCAATGCCTTGATGCTGGAAGTTGCTTTGGAATATCAGGATTATGAACTTGCCTATCGCATCCAAAATAAAATTCACGCCGATAATTTCAGTGACTGGAAGCTTTCGGATGATGCACGGGCTCTTCAATTGGATAGCTTGAATAAGGTTTTCGCGGAGACAAATTCGAAGAGTCGAACCGAGTTTGATAAGATGTCGGGACTGGCCATGCAGTGGCATATTATAGCCGTGGTTGCCATT
The DNA here is from genome assembly GCA_044348775.1 of Flavobacteriales bacterium. Taxonomy (GTDB): domain Bacteria; phylum Bacteroidota; class Bacteroidia; order Flavobacteriales_D; family Sanyastnellaceae; genus JAIBBG01. The sequence continues at coordinate 19,206 of JBIKSC010000020.1, forward strand.
GCATTATTTATTATCCTGGCGGTAATTCTGATTGTGATGCTGCGCAAGTGGAAGCGCCAGCGTTTGAGTTTGGCAGCACGAGCCAATGATACGAGTGAAGAAGAAGCGTTGGTTCACAAGCTGGAGGAAGCTCGCCGCGAAATACAGGAGTTGAAATTACTTGCCAAGAAAAAGGTAGAGCCTGCCCCCGTTGAGGTTAGCATCCCGTCTGTGCCCTCCGGCTCTGCTATTTCTGCGGTAGACATAGCTGATTGGAATGATCAGGTTCAGCAGGTATTGATGAAGATAAAGGGCCATTGTGAGGCGGGAAAAAATGCGATGTCTGTTCCTACCTACATGTCAATAATTAACGATACGACCCGATTGAGTGCACAAGTAGCCAAAAAGTCGGAACAATGGATAGCTTTGATGAACGCATAAAACGGATTGAAAATGAAAAAGAACATATATCAATTTCTGATAGTAATTGCATTAGCGACTTCAACGTTCGGCTTACTTGCGCAACAGAGCATGCATGGTCATGCACCGTTGTCTAATGTCGTTTCATGCAAGGAAGATTACGACGATGAAGAAATGGAAGAGTATAGCATTTGGGGATTGAGTTTCGGTCTTAACATAGGAGCTTATTTTGGCAATCCGAAGACGGCCGCCGTGTACAATGGAGCAGGGCCTTTTCAAGGGTATATCAACGAAGC